>NZ_JBFUEO010000018.1:0-74261 GCF_056403935.1 Pedococcus sp. P2_E4
GGCGCACGACGCAGCCGGGGCGGTGCGGCTCGCGGCAGGCGACCCGGCCGGGGCGCTGTCGCACCTGCGTGAGGCCCGGCGCGCCTGGACCGTGCTGCGGTGCCCGTTCCGGGTGGCGCGCTCGCAGGGCCAGCTCGGTCGGTGCCTCGCCGGGCTCGGTGACGCCGAGTCGGCGAACCGCGAGCTGACGTCGGCGCTCGCGACCCTGACCGACCTGGGGGCGGCCGCCGACGCCGAGGCGGTGCGGCGGCTGCTCGGTCCCTCGCAGCTGCCCGGCGGCCTCACCGAGCGGGAGGCCCAGGTGCTGAGGCTGCTCGCGTCCGGACGCAGCAACGCCCAGATCGCCGCCGAGCTGGTCCTCAGCCACAAGACCGTGGCCAGGCACCTGAGCAACATCTACACCAAGCTCGCGGTCACGACCCGGACGGCTGCGACGGCCTACGCGTTCGAGCACGAGCTGGCCTGACGGCGGGACACCCACCGGCCCGTTCCTCGGTGGGTGGAACGACCCACGGCGTCGTCGAGACAGATGGGCCGCTGAGCCGATGAGGCCGCACGCCCCGCGCTCGTACCGTCGGACCCATGGACGCCACGGTGCCACTGCTCGCGGGGACGGTCTCGACGACCGTCTTCGCCGGGAGCGTGCTGCCGATGCTCGTCAAGGCGGTCCGAAGCCGGGACCTGTCGTCGTACAGCCTGGCCAACCTCGCGCTGGCGAACGTCGGCAACCTGGTGCACTCGGTCTACGTGTTCAGCCTGCCGCCCGGACCGATCTGGGTGCTGCACTCGTTCTACCTGCTCAGCACCGGCCTGATGCTGGCCTGGTACCTGCGCTGGGGTCGCGCGGGAGCCCTGGACGCGGACGCAGACGCAGACGTGGACGCGGACGGGGTCGCCGCGCCCGCGGCGGGCGCAGACGGTCAGGTCAGGGTGCGGCGCATGACCAGTCGTGGCAGCTTGCTGGCCACCGCGTCGGTCGTGCCGACCACCTCGAACCCGGCCTTCTCGAACATCGCCCGGGTCCCGACGAACGCCATCGTGAGGTCCATCCGTGTGTCGCCCGGGTCCACCGGGTGGGCCTCGACCGCGGGCGCGCCGTTCGCCGCGGCATACGCCACCGCACCCTCGATGAGCGCGTGGGTGACCCCGCGCCTGCGGTAGCCCGACCGGACCACGACGCACACGATGCTCCACACCGGCAGGTCGTCGACGGGGAGCATGAGGGTCGAGCGGGCCAGCCGGGTGATCTCAGCGCGAGGGCCGATGTTGCACCAGCCGACGGGCTCGCCGTCGAGGTAGGTCACGACGCCGGGCGGGTGGTCGCGCTCGCAGAGGGCACGCATCGCCGTCTCGCGCGCGGTGGGGCCGGTGCCGCCGAGATCCTCGACCTCCTTGAGCGTGAGGCGATGGGACAGGCACCAGCAGTGCGTCGGGCGCCGGTTCTTGTTGATGACGTCGGCGAAGTCCTCGAACCGGTCCGGCGTCACGGGATGGGTCTCCCACTGCTCCTGGGCCATGGTCCCCCACTCAACCACCGCCCGGTGTCACCGGCCCGGACTCGTTCGCGGACGACAGGTCGTGCGTGGGGACGGTGACGGCGAAGGCATCCCAGCCGGGCTGCGGCGGGACGGGGTCCGGACGTGGCGCCCGGCGACGCCAGACCACCACCGCGGTCAGCACCAGCAGGAGGAGGACGACCAGGGCGCCCCCGACGACGGCCAGGCCGACCATCCTTGCCCTGTCGAGGTTCTCGCGTGCCGTCGCCAGCGCCGTCTCCGCCTCGGTGAACTGCAGGTCCTCGATGGCGGCCTCGGCGTCGGCGACCGCCTGGTCGGGTGACGCGACCGTGGCGCCGAGCCGGGTCAGGAGCCCGGGCCGGCTCACCTCCGACCGCACGGTGTCGTAGGCCCGAGCCTGGCCGACGAAGGTCGCGAGCTGGGCGGCGACCTGCTGGTACTCGTACGGCTCGTTCGCGACCTGGTAGGCCGTGCGCAGCTCGGCGGTGCTCAGGTCGGCCTCGGCCGCGACCCGCTGTGCGCGCACCGCCGGAGCGGCGAGTTCGCGGACTTGCGTTATCGCGGCGGTGGCAGCCGGGAAGTCCCAGTCGGTCATGGGCGTGCGGACCCCGAGCGGCAGGGCCCAGTCGCCGTCGAGCCCGTCCGCCTCGGCGTATGCCGCGCGGGCGGCCGCGCGCGCAGGGATGGCCTTGGCATCCTTGGCGCCGATCACCCACGTGGTCATGACCGAGCGGGTCTGGGCGTTCTTGCCGACCACCTCGAACAGGTCGTACGCCTGGCGCCAGGTGGAGGGAGGCGCAGCGGTCGTGATGTCCCCGGGCGCGTCGTAGACGGTGGCCTTGGTGGTGAGGGCACGCACCAGCGCGGGGCGCGAGGAGGGCGTGCTGCCGTCCATGAGCGCGTGCATCGCCCGCCAGGCGGCGGGGTAGCCGTAGGCCTCGCTCCGGGTGGCGACGCCGAAGCTGCCGGGCCACTCGGCGAGCGGGAACGCGCCGGGCTGGCCCGGGCGCACGGTCGGGTGCGGGCGGTCCGTCACCGAGGTCGCCGCGCTGATCCGGGTCGCGAGCTCCTGGGCCAGGCCCTCGGTGAGCCAGCGTTCGGCGAGGTTGTCGTAGTTGGCAAAGGCGTGCGAGAGCTCGTGGGCGAGCAGGGCGGCGTCGAGGTCCTCGGACACCCGGATGTGGCCCCTGTCGTAGCTCCCGTCCCAGCCGTACACCTCGCCGCTCAGGTCCTCGGTGATGGTGGTCTGCTCGTTCGGCCACTGCTGCCCCGACACCTCCTCGAGCGCGCGGATCGTCGCCGGCAGCCGGTCCGCGATGTGCTCGGCCCAGGCCTTGTCACCGGGGAAGCCCACGACGTCGAACGAGTCGTCGCCCACCGTCACGGTGCTCGTCGCCGCCTGGGCCGGGTCGCGCAACGAGGCCCTGCTCCACAGCCCGAACGGCCCGCCGCCGACGGCCACCGTGGTGCGCAGGTCGCCCGTGGAGTCCTCGGAGTCCTCGGACGGCAGACCGAGGGCAGCCTCCATCGAGCTGGGGGCGACCAGCTCCACCCGCGCCATACCGGGGTCGCCGGGGGAGTAGACGTCGAAGGCCGCGTACCCCTTGCCGACGCGGGCCCGGGTCTTCGCGCGAGGCGGGCCGCCCTTGATCGTGTAGGTGACCCGAAGGTCCCTGCTGACCCCGTAGCGCAGGGGCTCGGGAAAGGTGATGCGGGCGAACTGCTCCCCGCCCACGCGGACCACGGACACCGCCAGGGACGCCCCGGCGGAGGTCGCCCGGAGCCCGCTGCCGCCGTCGGGCAACCAGAGGGAGTAGCCGGTCAGGACGGTGGAGCCCCGGGAGGTCGGCGGAGTCACGTTCGTCAGGGACAACCGCTGTTCGACCTCTATCGGCGCACCGACGGCCGACACGACGAACCGGGCCTGGCCCCTCTCCACCAGCCCTTCCGCCGCCTGGGCCGGTGTCCCGGCGACAACTGCCGAGCCGGTCACCATCAGCGCGGCGGTCCCGACCGCCAGAGCAGCGCGCCGAACTCTCGCCCCTGACCTCATGCGGGGAGTATCACCGGGGCTGCCGGGACCGCGCCCCGCTTTCCGGACGATCTTGGCCGGACGGCGGACCTCGGGTCAGCGGGCGAGGTACCCCCCGTCGATCGGGTAGTAGGTGCCCGTGGCGAAGGAGGCACCGTCGCTGGCCAGCCAGGCGACGAGCTCGGCGACCTCCTCCGACTCACCGAGGCGCTGCAGCGCGTGCTGCGACTCGAGGAACTGCAGGGCCTCGGGGGTCAGGCTCTTCTCGACGAGCGGGGTGCGGATGAAGCCGGGTCCGACCGCGTTGACCCGGATGCCGTCCACAGCGTGCTCCCACGCGGCGGCCTGCGTCATGCCGACCACCCCGTGCTTGGCCGCTGTGTACGCGCTGGAGTTTGCGAATCCCACCGCGCCGAGGATCGAGGCCATGTTGATCACCGACCCGCCGCGTCCACCGGCCTTCATGGCGCGGATCGCCGCACGCTGGGTGTAGAAGACGCCGTCGAGGTTGACGCCGATGACCTTGTGCCAGCCCTCGTCGGAGTACTCGCCGCTCGGGTTCTGCTCACCGCCGATCCCCGCGTTGCAGACGGCGATGCTGACGTGGCCCAGCTTGTCGACCACGTCGGCCATGGCTGCATCCACGGCACTGGAGCTGCTGACGTCGACGACGGCACTGTGGGTGCGGCACTCGAACGCCTCGAGCTCGCCCAGCACCACGTCGATGGCGCCCTGGTCGAGGTCCCAGATGGAGATGTCCGCTCCTGAGCGCGCGAGCACGTGGGCGCAGGCCCGGCCGATGCCCGACGCTCCGCCGGTGATGACGGCAACCTTGCCGCCCAGTCCGTAGGTGTTCATGGGAGTCCTCTCGATGGGGTGCCTCCAGCGTCATGGCCGGTGGGGGTCGCGAGTAGGGTCCAAAGGCCCGGGGTGCCCAGGGCGTCGAGGTGGTCGAGTTCGGAGGCGTGGATGCTCGAGGCAGGGTTCTGGGGGTTCGTCGGCGGCGCGGCGCTGCTCATCGGCGCGGCGGCCGGCATCTGGCTGCCGACGTCGAAGCGCGTCATCGGCTGGGTCATGGCGGTCGGGTCCGGGGTGCTGGTCAGTGCGCTGACCTTCGAGCTGGCCGGCGAGGCCTATGACAAGGCCGGGGGAGTGTCGACCGTCGTCGGGCTGCTCGCCGGGTCGGTCGTGTTCTTCCTGGGCGACTGGTGGATCGACACCCGCGGCGGGCACCGGCGCAAGAGCCCGTCCGGGCCGCAGGCCGGCGCGGCCGGGACCGCGCTCGCGCTCGGGGCCCTGCTCGACGGCATACCGGAGTCGGCGGCGATCGGCGTGAGCACGATCGGCGGTGGAGGTGTGGGCGTCGCGGTCGTGGCCGCGGTCTTCCTGTCGAACATCCCCGAGGGGCTCTCGTCGTCGGCCGGCATGAGGTCGGCCGGACACAGCGCCCGGTTCATCATGGGGATGTGGCTGGCGGTGGCCGCGGCGTCGACGGTGGCAGCCGCGCTCGGCCGGGTGCTGCTCGACGGGTCGGACCCGGCGGTCGTCGCGACCATCCAGGCGTTCGCAGCGGGAGCGATCCTCACGATGCTCGCCGACACGATGGTCCCCGAGGCGGTCGAGCACGCCGGCCGGCTCGTTGGGTTGCTCACCGTCGTGGGGTTCAGCGCGGCGTTCCTGCTGTCGATGGCCTGAGCGGCGGGTCCCGCCGCAGGGAACGCCCTGTCCGCGCCCCTTCGCGGACAGAACGCCCTGCGGCGGCAGTCCTGCTACAACCCCTGAAGCAGGACTGCCGCGCCGTCCGGCGAAAGGCTCGAGGCCTTGGCCGGTCCCCGCGAACGGTGCCCTGCAACCCCTCGATGGTCGCGCCGCGGGAGCCGGAGCGGTTCCACCAAGTGGCGTAGAGAGCGGCTTGGGGGTGGGAATCGGGGGACCCACCACATGTGGGGACGGGCCATCGCTCCAGACACCAGATCTGGGTGCCTCTGACGTCCCACCAGTCACACCAGCACCAGTTTCGGCGTGTCGCGCCGAGCCGCCACAGGCGCCTGACCTGCGGCGTTGCACACTGCACCATCAGTTTGGGCGATCCGCTTGCGTCGCAGGTCACATAGAGGCAGACTATCCCTACATCTAGTGGTTACACGGCTGTAGTTCGTCCACATGTAGTGCACAGGGCGAGGCCAGTTCTCCACAGCTTGTCCCCAAGAGGTCCACATCCTCGTCCCCAGAGCGGGCCCCGCGCACACCACGCGGGCCGCGCCGAGGGGCCGTCCAACCAGGGAGGAGAGCCCGCATGCACTGCCCGTTCTGCCGGCACACCGACTCCCGAGTCATGGACAGCCGCACGACCGACGACGGCAGCTCGATCCGCCGGCGTCGCCAGTGCCCCGAGTGTGGGCGTCGCTTCACCACGATCGAGACCGCGAGCCTCACGGTGACCAAGCGCTCCGGCGCGAGCGAGCCGTTCAGCCGTGGCAAGGTCCTCGCCGGTGTCCGCAAGGCCTGTCAGGGCCGCCCGGTCACCGAGGACGACCTGGCAATCCTCGCCCAGCGGGTCGAGGAGTGCATCCGCCAGCAGGGGCAGGCCGAGGTCGAGGCCCACGAGGTGGGCCTGGCGATCCTCGGACCGCTGCGCGAGCTCGACGAGGTCGCCTACCTGCGGTTCGCCAGCGTCTACCAGGCGTTCGAGAGCCTCGAGGACTTCGAGGGCGCCATCACCTTGCTTCGCGCCGAGCGCGACGCCACCGGCACCGAGCCAGAGCCTCGGTCCCGACCACAGACCCAGGCCGGTATGCCGCCCGGCTGAGACCGCGGCATACCGGCCTTCCCGCAGGGGACCTTCCCGCAGGGGACCAGGGCACAGAAGCACCACCGGGCACTGTCAGTGCCCCGCAGGACAATGGAAACAACCTCAAATCACGCATCACCAGGGGCTAGGGAGGCCACCAGAAATGACTGAGACCGCAGGTGCACGTGCAGGTGCACGAAAGAACGCCGGCAAGGGCGGCGTCAAGGTTGAGCGGATCTACACCACCCCTGGTGTGCACCCGTACGACGAGGTGACCTGGGAGAAGCGCGACGTCGTCCAGCAGAACTGGAAGACGGGCGTCACGATCTTCGAGCAGCGCGGGGTCGAGTACCCCGACTTCTGGTCGGTCAACGCCTCCACGATCGTCACCACCAAGTACTTCCGCGGCGCCCTCGGGTCGCCCGCGCGTGAGCAGTCCCTGCGCCAGCTGATCGACCGGGTCGTCCTGACCTACGTCAAGGCGGGCAAGGACCATGGCTACTTCTCCAGCGCCGAGGACGCCGAGATCTTCGAGCACGAGCTGACCTACGCCCTGCTGCACCAGGTGTTCAGCTTCAACTCGCCGGTCTGGTTCAACGTCGGCACCAAGAGCCCCCAGCAGGTCAGCGCCTGCTTCATCCTCGCCGTTGACGACTCGATGGACTCGATCCTCAACTGGTACAAGGAGGAGGGCAAGATCTTCCAGGGCGGCTCGGGCGCGGGTCTCAACCTGTCGCGCATCCGTTCCTCCAAGGAGCTGCTGTCCTCCGGTGGCACCGCGTCCGGCCCGGTCTCGTTCATGCGTGGCGCCGACGCGTCCGCGGGGACGATCAAGTCCGGTGGCGCGACCCGTCGTGCGGCCAAGATGGTCGTCCTCGACGTCGACCACCCCGACATCATGGAGTTCGTCGAGACCAAGGCGCGCGAGGAGGACAAGATCCGCGCGCTGCGTGACGCCGGATTCGACATGGACCTCGGCGGCAAGGACATCACCTCCGTCCAGTACCAGAACGCCAACAACTCGGTCCGCGTCAGCGACGAGTTCATGCGCGCCGTCGAGGAGGGCAAGCCGTTCGGGCTGCGCGCCCGCCAGACCGGTGAGGTCATCGAGGAGGTCGACGCCCGCGAGCTGTTCCGCAAGCTGGCCGAGGCCGCGTGGGAGTGCGCCGACCCGGGTCTGCAGTACGACGACGTCATCAACGACTGGCACACCAACCCCGAGACCGGCCGCATCACCGCGTCCAACCCCTGCTCCGAGTACATGTCGCTCGACAACTCCTCGTGCAACCTGGCCTCGCTCAACCTGCTGAAGTTCCTCAAGGACGACGACACGTTCGACGCCAAGACCTTCCAGAAGGTGGCGGAGCTGGTCATCACGGCGATGGACATCTCGATCTGCTTCGCCGACTTCCCGACCGAGGCGATCGGCGACACCACCCGCGACTACCGCCAGCTGGGCATCGGCTACGCCAACCTCGGCGCGCTGCTCATGGCGACCGGTCACGGCTACGACTCCGACGGTGGCCGTTCGCTCGCCGCGACGATCACCTCGCTGCTCACCGGTGCTGCCTACAAGCGTTCCGCCGAGATCGCGGCCGTGGTCGGCCCGTATGCCGGGTACGCCCGCAACGCGGACGCCCACAAGCGGGTCATGCGCAAGCACCAGGCTGCCAACGACCAGATCCGCACGCTCGACACGATGGACAAGTCGATCCACCAGGTCGCCACCAAGGCGTGGGACGACGTGGTCAAGCTCGGTGAGAAGAACGGCTACCGCAACGCGCAGGCCTCGGTGCTCGCGCCGACCGGCACCATCGGCTTCATGATGGACTGCGACACCACCGGCATCGAGCCCGACTTCTCGCTGGTGAAGTTCAAGAAGCTCGTCGGTGGCGGGTCGATGCAGATCGTCAACCTCACCATCCCGCGTGCTCTGAAGAAGCTGGGCTACACGGGCGAGACCATCGAGGCGATCGTCGAGTACATCGCCGACAAGGGTCACGTCATCGACGCTCCCGGCCTCAAGACCGAGCACTACGAGATCTTCGACACCGCGATGGGTGCGCGCTCGATCAGCCCGATGGGCCACGTGCGCATGATGGCTGCGGTGCAGCCGTTCCTGTCCGGTGCGATCTCCAAGACGGTCAACCTGCCTGAGGACGCCACGGTCGAGGAGATCGAGGACGTCCACATGCAGGGCTGGAAGATGGGCCTCAAGGCGATCGCGGTCTACCGCGACAACTGCAAGGTCGGCCAGCCGCTGTCCGATGGTGGTTCGACCGCCAAGGACGCTGCGGCGGACAAGGTCACGGCTGCTGCCGAGGCCAAGGTCGAGAAGGTCATCGAGTACCGCCCGGTGCGCAAGCGCCTGCCGAAGCGTCGTACCTCGCAGACCACCTCGTTCGCGGTCGGTGGCGCCGAGGGTTACCTCACCGCCGGCACGTACGAGAACGGCGAGCTGGGCGAGATCTTCCTCAAGTTCGGCAAGCAGGGCTCGACCCTGGCCGGTGTGATGGACGCCTTCTCGATCGCGACCTCGGTGGGCCTGCAGTACGGCGTGCCGCTGGAGACCTTCGTCGAGAAGTTCACCAACCTGCGCTTCGAGCCGGCCGGTATGACGGACGACCCGGACGTGCGGATGGCGCAGTCGATCATGGACTACGTGTTCCGTCGCCTGGCGCTGGACCACATGGACTTCGAGACCCGGTCGTTCATGGGCATCCACACGGCCGAGGAGCGGGCGCGTCAGCTCGAGACCGGTTCGTACGAGCTGCCGTCCGTGGACAACGAGTCCGACGAGGAGCTCGAGGACGAGCTCGAGGGCTTCAGCCAGTCGGCTCCGGTCTCCAAGCCGGCCGCCGCTCCCGCCGCTCCCGCGGTCGAGGGCAAGGCGCTCGACGCCGAGGCCGTGAAGTCCGGTGCTGGTGCGGCTTCCGCTCGCGAGGTGTCGGTCGAGGTGCACTCGTCCGCCGAGCTCCTGGAGAAGTTCCAGGGCATCTCCGCCGACGCCCCGATGTGCATGACCTGCGGCACGAAGATGCGTCCCGCTGGCTCCTGCTACGTCTGCGAGGGCTGCGGCAGCACCAGCGGCTGCAGCTAGTGTGGTCGGTCAGGCAATGACTCGCTAAGGCGGTCATCGCTTGAACCCGAACGGTCAGCAATGTCCTGACTTCGGTCACGGCGACATATCGAACGCTAGTGCGGGGCCTTGGACTATTCGTCCAGGGCCCCGCACTTTGTCTGTACGGACCACTTCCGCAGCGACGGCCGGTGGTGCGATAACCACCGACGTGCCCCGAATAGTTGGTATTCATCCTCATTCGCCTGCGGGAGAACTGTCAGTCGGCTAGGTTCAATGGGACGGTTTTCGAAGGGATTGGTGTGGGGAGCAAGTCGCTCGGTGGTGGTTCGAGTGCTGTGGCGGCGTCCTCACACGCAGCCTGCGCACGGTTCCGCGGGACCGACCCGTTGATCACCGGAATGAGTCGCCGCGGTCTTGCCAAGGCCGTGGGCTTTCACGACGAATACGGCGGGATACCCGACGCGCGCTGGATGAGGGCGATGACGTTCGAGCGACTTGTTCGCGACGAACGGTTCGCCAGCGAGGTAGCGACCACCGCTGTCGGTCGACTCGAGCTGGCCCGGCCGGCCTCAGTCGTCATCGCCAACGCGAGGGTGAATGTCGATCGAACGGCACAGCTTCTCGCGGCCGCACATCGGAGAGCAGTAGACGACAGTGCCGCAACAATGCTGCACGGTTTGGCCGTACCCTTTGTCGGCTTCGAGAACGAGCGCGCAACCGACGTGAAGCCCGACTTTGCCGTCGTCGCTCCCCAAACGGGCAACGCGGACGAGAGGCCAACGAGAAGTTGGCTCATCATGGGTGACGCCAAGGACTATGAACGGGTTCGGTCCCGGATTGACGACGCACGCCTGCTGAAGGGATTCCTCCAGGTCGCGCTGGGAGCTGAGTCGGCGCGGAGCTGGTCACAGCTGCCGGTCGACATGGACGTCCACGACTTCGGCGCCCTCGCCGTTCCGCGTAACGCCTTCCTTCAGCCTGAGGCCCTTGTCGAAGACCTCTCGGACCATCGGGAGGAGGTGCGCATGCGGGTCGCCGAGCGACGACGTGAGGCGTCGTCAGTCGTGTACGACGAAGACCACACACCCCTCGTCGAGCATGTCCGCCACCTCCGGGCCACGTTCGACCCTGCGACCTGCGCTTCGTGCACCCTGTTCTCCTTCTGTCGCAATGAACTGCGCAGGTCGAAGGAGCCGACGGACCTGCTCATCGAGATCGGTGTTCCCGTCCACGAACGCATCCTGGTGGCAGGGCTTGTTGACGGTGGCGACGACACTGGCCACGGGTCTCCCTCAACCCGAGCTCGCGTCCTGGCCACCGTCCGTGGCATCCCAGGGTCGACGGGACAGGCACGAATCGACCAAGCGGGCGCCGCCGGCACAGTGAACGTCGTCATAGCTAAGTCCGATAGCGCCGCGCTTGGTGTGTACGGAATCGCGACCCAGCGCGTATCCCTCAACGGTGCCGCCGACTGGCAAACCACGGTCTTCGATGATCCCCAGAGCTCGGCTACGCGCCGGTCCATCATGCGAATCCTGGGCAAGGACCTGACCGCAGTGATGAAGGACCGCAGGCAGGCGAATCCCGCTGAGCCGGAGCCGGTGCACCTGGTCGTTCCGGACAAGGCCACAGCCGACGTTCTCGCCTCGATCGCGGACAACCTCGCAGGCATAGAACTGAGTCGACTCCGGTGGACGTGGGACAAGCACCAGGGGCGCACGCCGCTCACCTTCGACGGAGCCGAGGCGCAGATTCCAGTGGCCCTGACGGAGGGAGAGCGAACAGCGGTCTCATTCCTGCTCGAGGAGGACCGCGCCCGGTCCCTGTCTCTGCGATCACCCGTCGTCGATCTGCGGGCGGCACTCGCCCGACATGTGGTCGCGGGTGGGCCCGAAGCGAGTTCGCTGCGTCTGGACTACCTGGTCCCATGGGGCTCGGTTACTCCCGGCACGCCGATCGACCACCGGTCGCTCAGCGACTCGATCGAGGGCGAGGACCACACCCCGGGCGCACGGCTGACCAACAGAAGATCCAATGCCATTCATCTCGCGTTCGTTGGTGCGAGAGGCGCCGAGGCGAGGCCAGCCAGCCCCGCCGAGTACGACTCATTCGTGCGCGACGAACTCCACTACAAGACCGAGTGCTTCGACACAGCGCTGGCGGCACTGGCGCGGTTCACCGACTCCCGGCTTCGCTCCGTCTACCGCGCGATCGAGGGCGACGCACAGGCAGTGTGGCGACGGCGTCTGACCCTGCACGCGTCGGACCTCGTTCGCTTCGGCCGAACCTACAGGCACTGGCGTAACTCCCTCGTGCCCACCATCGAGGCCGACTCGCGGTGCGCCAAACAGCTGCTCGCTCTGGCCAACCCGCAGGCCGCCCTTGAGTCCGCCAGGGACGCCGGCACGCGCGACCTCGCCGCTGCGAGGGTGAAATCCGTGTCGCCACTCGTGGTCGAAATCGACTCCCGTCGAATCGGGGACGGCGATCGGATCGTCCTGCTCCACGTCAACGAACGGAGTTGCGTCGAGGAGGGTGCAGTCGATGTGAAGTTCCAGAAGGGCAGTTTCAAGCTCGCCGGGCTCTCACTCGGCCCTCTATCAGCCATCGACTCGGAACCTCGGCTCTTCCACTGGAAGCCAGGGCTGGAGCCGAACCTGAGCGTGGGGGACGAACTAGTCGTCGCCAACGTCGCCTGGTTTTCCAGTTTGCAGAGCAACACTCAGCTCAACGTCGAGCGACCCAAACCGGATGAGGTATCGGCGCCAAAAGCCGACTGTACCGACGCCGCCTACGCCGACGATCCGGCTGGCCACCAGTACTGCTGTCGCCCCCATGAAATCGCCGAAGCAGAGTGGGCCGACACCCTCGCCGGGCGGCGCGCCCGCGGGGAGTTGAACCCCCAGGTTTGGCCCCCAGTCGTCGACTCGGATGCCTTCGAGGTCAGCGCGACGGGTGCTTCGATCGGTGTCAGTACAGCGGGCGACAACGTGCCGGCACCCGAAGACGTGACCTTGGACGATCTGGAGTAGTCGATGGACGTTCACCTCACTCCGCCTGCGCAGCCAGCCCCCGATGCCATCCACCATGCCCGTGCCGCCGCCCTGAACGGCGCAGTAGCCGAGGAGGCGATGGGACAGCTTCGCGACGCGTTGTCAGGATCGGCGGACCTCGAGCGCATCCTGCTCAAGGCGGCTGCCGGGGCGGGCAAGTCGTATGTCCTCAAACGCCTTGTCGCCGACGCAATCGACCACCCACGCTGTCTGCGTGTGGGCGTTATCGCCTTCCAGAACCGACAACTCTGGCCGATCGCTGCCTCCCTCGGGCGCGAGCTGCGCAAGGACCGCGTGTGTCTGTTCTCCAGCCACAGTGCGTACGACAAGATCCCGGACGACGTGCACGAGGCCACCACCGTCGCGACGACCTCGTCACACATCCCGGATGACTGCGTTGTCGTGCTCGCAACTGCTCACAGGCTCGGCGCCATGGGGGAGAGGAGGCGTCTCGTCGACCACCTCGGCACCGGGTCCAACGGCACCGAGCCATTCGACGTCTTGCTCGTCGACGAGGCGTGGCAACTGCCGCACCACCTGTTCGACAAGGTCGCGACTCTCGCGCCCATCGTCGTCGGAGTTGGTGACGTGGGACAGCTTCCACCGATCGAGATCGGCACCAACCCGTGGCGCGGAGACCCGGGCTACAACCCCTACCGTGCGTGGCCAACCGACTTCGACAACGACGAGCACACCTGGTCCACCGAGCTGCCCGCAGTGTGGCGTCCCACCGCCGAGCAACTCCCCCTCTGGAGGGCCTTCTACCCCGAGTGGGGCGAGCTCAACTGCGTAGCCGCACCGGGCGATCGAGTGGTTCACGTGGACGGATTGAGTGGAGCCGCCAGCACGATCTGGGCTCAGGTAGCTTCTGGTGTGCCGCTCATGCTCGAGGTGGACGGACTCCCAGAACCTGAGGCGCCGGATGTTGACCTCCCCCTCATGGGCTTCGTCGAAGACCTACTGGACGACCTGTTCGATCGGGGCTTTGAGCTGACGCAGGCGATCTACGACGACGCTGGCTCCCCGACCGGTGAGGTAAGAAGGGCGACGCCGGGTGACGATGCTGGCGACCCGCTGGTGGCCATCCTCGCAACGCGCAATCAAGCGGTGGAGGATGCCACTGACGCGGTCGAGAGGATCAGGAAGAAGCACGGCCTGACCGAGAAGGACATCCTCGCGTCGACCGTTGACTCATGGCAGGGGCAGACCAACGGCATCACGGTGGCGCTTCACCCCCTCACCGGCGCCTCCCAACTCGACGAGTTCAACTCCGCGTTTGGCCGGCTCGCGGTTACCTGTACCCGTGCGACCCATGGTCTGTTGGTCGTCTCGCGGCCGGGACTCGACCAGCTACTCAGCGAGGCCCCTGTAAGGCCCGGTACGCCGTTCGGAGAGCCCGGTAACCGCCAGCTTCCCCGGCAGACACACCAGCGCATCCTCGCCGCATTCACTCGCGGGACCGTTACCGTCTCTCAAGCACCGAACTGAAGGAGAAGCCACCTTGTCACGGCTCAACGATCTGCTGCGCCAGGTCGGACTCAACAACGAAGCACTTGCAGCCGACCTTCAGCGCGAGGTGGCCGCTCTTGCCGATCGACGTTCCTTCGGCCTGAACTTCGAACGGCACGTACCGGAGGCGGTTGAACTTCCCGGTCGTCCCATTCGGCGGGGTGACAAGGTCCGCTGTCTCCCTGAGCGCGGTCAGCAGCCAACAATGGAAAACGAAAAGCTCTACCGCGTCACGAACATCTACACCGAGGACGGCGAGCGGTGGAGCAACATCGTCGCTCTGGACGACCCCGAAGACGAGTGGTCGGTGCTGGTGGGTGAACTGGTCGTCGTGGCCGAGTTCCGTGACCCGATCTACCCCGGGCTTATCTCCACGGGAAAGGTCGAGCAAGGTGGCGACAAGCCGTTTCACACCGTCATCAACGCCGAGAACTACCACGCGCTACAGGCCCTTCTGTTCACGCATCGGGGCAAGGTCGACTGCATCTACATCGACCCGCCTTACAACACGGGCAACGAGGGTTGGATCTACAACGATAAGTATGTCGCTGACGACGACCACTACAAGCACAGTAAATGGCTAGCCTTCTTGGAACGGCGCCTGGAGCTTGCCAAGGAGCTCCTGAAGCCGACTGGGGTGATCGTCGTGGCGATTGGCGACGAGGAACATCATCGTCTTCGGCTTCTCATGGATCAAATATTCGACGAGCAGAACTTCATTTCGGACGTCGTTTGGCAGGGGGGGAGAAAGAATGACTCCCGCTACGTTTCGAACGGTGCTGACTACATGCTCATCTACGCTCGCGATGAATCAGCGCTTCAAGCCGCTGGGGTTCGCTGGCGCGAACAGAAGCCGGGCTTGGAGCTAATGCTCGCGGCCGGTGAGAGGGCATGGGCGGAGGCAGCGGGTGACCCGACGCTAGCGACGCAACTATTCCGCAAGGAAATCCGCGCCTTCAAGAATAGCGTCGAGCCAGCGGTCTTTAGGTACGACCAGATTGATGACGCTGGGCGCATATTCCAGGCTGACAATCTGGGCAGCCCTACTCCTCGGCCAAACCTCCGGTACGAGGTGCTTCATCCGGTAACGCGTACGCCAGTCAAGATGCCACCCAATGGCTGGCGGTACGACGAAGCTGTCATGGCGCGGCTCATCGCCCGAGACGGGGTTGTCTTCGGACCAGACCACGCGACCACCCCCCGGATGAAGAGCTTCTTGTCGAATCAGGAAACGCGGGTGGCTTCCTCGAGTTTCGAACTGTCGCGGATGCCAGGCTCGAAATACCTCGAGCGCGTTCTTGGGGATCGCCGTTTCCCGAATCCGAAAGACCATAGCGTCCTTATGCGTTGGTTGCGGATGATCGTTCCCCAGGATGGGATTGTTCTTGACTTCTTCGGCGGTTCAGGATCTACAGCAGAAGCCGTCATGCGTCTCAATGAAGAGGACAGTGGAACGCGCTGTGCCATCCTGGTCACCAATAACGAGATTGCGGCTGGGGACTTTCGCAAACTACGCCAGTCTGGTCTTAGGCCGAGGGATGCAGGCTGGGAAGCATTCGGTGTCCACGAATATGTGACTAGACCCCGACTAAGCACAATCGCTACCGGAGTTCGTACAGATGGAACGACTTTCTCAGACGGGCTTAGCCAGAACCTCGAGTTCTTCACGCTGACCTACGAGGCGCCACTGCGCGTCGCAAGCCACCGGGATTTCGAGCGCATCGCTCCGCTGCTGTGGATGCGCGCGGGGTCTCGAGGGCGGCGCATCGATGACGTGACACAGGGGTGGGACGTCGCGGAGGCTTACGGGGTACTGGCTGACCTCGATCAGGTCGATGTCTTCGTGAAGTCGGTCATGGAGCAAGACCGGCTGGATCTGGCCTTCATCGTCACGGATGAGGATCGCCTCTTTGCGTCGGTGGTGCGCGAACTCCCCGACCATGTGGAACCGGTCCGGTTGTACGAGGCATATTTGCGAAACTTCGAGATCGAGTCCGGGCGGGGTGCGCGATGAAGTTCACGCTGCACGGCTACCAAGCGAATGCGGTAGATCAGGTGCTTCGCCGCCTCGATCAGGCGAAGACGATCGACGATCGGGACGGTCAGCCCACCTCGTTCTCCCTTACGGCGACGACGGGCGCGGGTAAGACAGTCATGGCTGCGGCCGTGATCGAGGCGCTCTTCTACGGGAACGAGACCCTTGATTTCGACCCAGACCCGGGCGCCGTGGTTATCTGGTTCTCGGATGACCCGAACCTCAACGATCAGTCGCGTGGGCGGTTGATGGAGGCGTCGGACAAGTTGCGCTTCACAGATCTCGTGACAGTTGCGCCTCCGTTCGCACGGCCGAAACTCGAGGCCGGGAAGGTGTACTTCCTCAACACCCAGCGTTTGGGAAAGAACTCCCTGCTCACCCGTGGCCACGACGAGGACCCCGAAGCTGAGTCCCTCCCCGGGATGGCTGCTCAACCTGACCTTCAAGGGTGGACGATCTGGGAGACGATTGCCAACACGATTAACGACGACGAGCTGACCGTCTACCTGGTCCTCGATGAGGCACACCGCGGCTTCAACCGGACCACTGCGGCTTCGGAAAAGCCGACGATCGTCCGCAAGCTCATCAGTGGGCACGCCGGTTACCCACCGGTTCCGATCGTGTGGGGAATCTCGGCGACAATCGAACGGTTCCAAGACGCGATGGCGGCCGCCGACGCCGATCGAACTCGTCGCGCGCTGGATTCGGTGATCGTGGATGGATTCGCGGTCCAGGAGTCGGGCCTCGTCAAGGACAACATCGTTCTCGACATCCCGGCCGAGGCCGGTGACTTCGACACGGTCTTGGTCAAGCGCGCCGCTCGCAAGCTCCGTGAGTCCACCGAGCGCTGGGAGACCTACGCCAAGTCACAGAACGCCGCTGATGTGGTGCGTCCGCTGCTGGTCTTGCAAGCGCCGAACACTCCGGATCCGGACCAGATCGGGCGTGCGCTGGACGCGGTCTTCGAGGAGTTTCAGGAGCTGAGCGGTAATGCGGTGCGTCATGTGTTGGGCGACCACTCGACCCAGACGTTCGGCGGGTGGGAGGTCGACTGGATCGAGCCGCAACGCGTTCAGGACGAGCACCGGGTGCGTGTCTTGGTCGCCAAGGACGCGATCTCGACCGGGTGGGACTGTCCACGCGCCGAGGTGCTGGTGTCGTTCAGGCCGGCCAGGGACCACACGCACATCACCCAGCTGCTCGGGCGCATGGTCCGCAACCCACTCGCCCGCCGCATCCCGGGGGACGACAAGCTCAACTCGGTCGACTGCATCCTGCCCTTCTTCGACCGAACGACCGCTGGCAACGTCGTCCGGTTCCTAACGGGTCAGATCGAGCAGGTCGATCGCCCAACCCGAAGGGCGATCATCGAGGAGTGCCTGCTGGTGCCGAATACGGCGCTCGGGCAAGGCGTGTGGGCCTGCTGGGATGCACTCCCCACGATGACGCTCCCGCAGCGTGGTGCGTCGCCGGTCAAGCGCCTGACGTCCCTGGGACTAGCCCTGTCCAGCGACGGGCTTCGCGCCGGCGCTCTCGAGGACGTCAGGACGGAGATGCACAGCATCCTGGATGACGAGAGGAACCAGCGCGGACATCAGGTGAAGAAGGCTGCCAACGAGGTTTGGGCGGTGCGGGGACAGTCCATCGCGGGCCGCGCCGGGCAGGCTTACCTGACGTACGAGGAGTTCGAAGAACGCGCCGACGACCGCGCGATCCAGGTCGCATTCGCGGACGCAAAGAAGGCGTTCGGCGGCGACATCGCGCAGTCCTACGTCAACCATCTGGCTGACGTGAACGACGACGACGATGGGGATCTGCGCGACGCGTTCGTCCTGACGTCCGCTCTGGCCACCGTTCCCGCCGTGCGGGAGCGGGTCGACCGGGAGGCGGACGATCTTGCAACGCGGTGGTTCCGGGAGTACGACGCCAAGATCGCGGGTCTGAACGACGACCGTCAGCAGGAGTACGAGGTGATTCGCGCTCTGGCCACGGAGCCTCAGCTCGGTGAGCTCAAGCGCCCGCGCACAAGGGTCGAGGACTACATCGAGGTCGTTGAAGGCGAGCAGCTGGTCAAGGCGCCCCTCGTGGCCCGGCACCTGATGGCTGACGATGACGGGCAGTTCCCGTTGGGCTCGCTGAACAAGTGGGAGCGCGAGCTGGTCCGCAAGGAGCTGTCGCGGAAAAACTCGGTCGGCTGGTACCGCAACCCGCCGCGGCAGGCGGTGGACTCTCTCGGGGTTACCTACCGGGACGAGGTGGGCAACTGGCGCTCGATGCACCCGGACTTCGTGTTCTTCAACGAGGTCGACGGTGCGGTGAAGGCGTCGATCGTGGACCCGCACGGGCATCATCTCGAGGACTCGATGGTGAAGCTGCAGGGCTTGGCGAAGTTCGCGGCGGAGTTCGGAGACGGGTTCGACAGAATCCACGCGGTGACCAAGGTGGGGCTGTCGTGGCGGATCCTCGACCTCAAAATCGGGTTGGTTCGCGAGGCGATTCTCGGCGGCCGGAAGTCTCCGTTGGAGATGTACGAGTCCGACGTGGCCATCGAGTACGACCTCTGACACCCGGGCTACTGCGGTGGGCGTGGGCGACCTCACGATCTAGGGGAGGTCGTCCACGTCTGAGAGGTTGTGGGCAGCTGTCGGTGACAACCGCAGGCCGGCAGCGGTGGATGTGCGGACGAGTCCCGCCTTGAGCAGTGTGGGAAGGACCGTCTGGCGTTCGAGCCCGGACAGGCTCCGGGAGACGTCGGCGGTGGTTTGTATCCGGCGCAGCAGCCGTGCCTGACCCACGTCGAGCTCCTGATCGCCGGCCGTGGGTGTCACGCGGGCCGCGCCGGGCCCCATGGGCGAGAGCAGGCTGACCGGCGGTGCCTCGAGAGCGGCACAGATGCGTTCAAACTCACGGATGGTGAGTCGGCCGTCGTCGCCACCTGCCTCGAGGCGGCTGATGACTTGGTAGTTGAGCCCCGCCAGAGTGGCGAGTTTCCTTTGGGAGAGTCCTCGCAGGGTGCGGGTTTCGGCGAGGGCGGCGGCGTTGATCACGTCAGCGGGTGGAGCGTGAGCCCGAGCCGGCGGAGCCAGCGAACGGGGTGGGAGTGGCGTTCGGCGGTGCGGCCGTGGACTCGGATTCCGAGGTCGGTGACGGCGTCGTTCAGGCTGCTGGACACGGCGCGTTCGGGGATCCCGAGAAGGGTCGGCTTCGCCTCGTGCAGCGGAGTGCGCAGGTGGACCAGGGCCCGCAACGCTCGGGAAGCGTGCTCGGGGAACTCGACCTGCCGGCCGGGACCCAGCGCGACCGTTCCATTCGCGTTCGCGGCGGTGAGAGGCAGTTGGTGGATGGCGCGAACCCCGACCTGGTGCATGGCGAGGGTGACCGCCACTGCGCGGTGGGGTTGCCGGTAGGCGGTGAGGGCGGCGTCGACCGTGTGGGGGTCGGTGAGCTGGCGTTCGGGACTGATCAACAACGCGGGCAGGTCGGTCTTGAGGTAGAGGTCGCAGTGCCAGGCGGCTAGCTGGAGCGCGCGAATGTCCACGGTGAGCAGGTCGTCTTCGGGTGCAGTGCCCAGGATCCCTTCGGCCAGGCGCGCGATGACGTCTGGGCCGCTGTCGTCGCGGCGGAGGGTGTCGTAGCAGCGGGTTGCCGTGGAGGTGTGACGGAGGCGGACTCGGTCGGCGGCCTTCTTGCCGAGCGTGGTGTCGCAGGCGGTGCGGAACTGATGGAAGGGTGCGTCGGGGAGCTTGACGCCCAAGGTGGGTCGCTGCCCGGGCGCGGTCGTTCTCGGGGTGGGCGGCGGGACTTCGTCGAGGTGGCGGGGGTGGGCGCCGCGGCGGGCGAGGGCGCGGATGAAGGTGTCGCTGTGCTCGGCACGGTGGAGCAACCACAGGGGAATCTGCGCGGTGTTGGCCCACGAGATGACCTTGGGAAGAACGGTGGGGTGAAGTCGTTGCGCTTCGGTGATCACCAGGGCGGTGATGTCGTAGGCGCGCATCCAGGCGATGGCCAGGGTGACGTCCTGGTGTTCGTTTCGTCCCTTGCCTGCGACGTCGCGGCGTTTGCCGAGGGCGGCGAGGATGTCGCCGGCGATTACGGCGCCACGGCGCAGGTCGGGTCGCACCTGCACCCACAGGGCGCTGCCGCCGGCGGCAGGCCCGGTGGGCAGCTCGAGGGGGATGTCGGTGACGTCGACGTGGTGGGTGGGCATTTGGTCTATCGCTTCTTGGGGGTGGGCAGCAGGGGCAGGCGGGCCGCTACCTTCTTGATGAAGGGCAGGTCGAACTCCTCAGGTTCTCTGCCCGCCTCGGCGTCGAGGCGGTGCAGGTAGAGGGCGGCCTGAAGGAAGCGGGCCCAGTTCTTGATCAGGCCCTTGCAGATCTGGGTGTCGATGAGGTGGATGAGCCCGGCGTCGGCGGCCAAGAACATCGGGTGCAGGCTGCCGACCGCCGTGAAGAGCGCGTCATCGCGCAGCGGTTCCACCTCGACCCACGCGATGACTTCCCCGTGCAGGTTCGCGGAGGTCTTGAGCGCCCTCATCGCGTCGGTGGCACCGAGCAGGACGAGGGTCCAGGTCGCACCGGGCTGCCGGTGAAGGTAGTGCAGCTGTTCGGCGGCTTGTGCGGTGAGCTGTTCCGCGCCGTCGATGAGGATGATGCGGGGCTCCTGGGCAAGGACGGCGACGAGCTCGTCTTGCATGTCGCGCAGGGCGAACACGTCGTCGTCGGTGGTCACCGCCTCGTACAGGAGCCGGATGATGTCCTTCGAGGTGGGGTTCGGCGGGACGACGATGTGGTGGTAGGGAATGGCCTGTTCGGTCAGGCAGGTCAGGACGGCGAACCGCTTTCCGGTGCCGTGGTCGCCGGTGACGAGCAGGGTGGAGCGGAACGTGGCGGCGAACTCGAGCTGGTCCGCGATCTGGGTGAACGCCGCGGTGCGCACCGGGACGGCGGCGGTCTCGAGGCCGGGGAGCATGAGCAGGTTCACAGCAGCGACCCCTGGCCGTCGATGCGCTTGCTGCGGGCCTGGTCGAACGTCTTGTCGAGGTCGGCGAGCAGGTCGACGCGGGTGCCGGTCGCGATGCGGGTCTTCTTGCGGCCGGCGCCGGTGACTTCGACCAGTTCGATGGCGCCGGGGTGTGCTGCCCGGGCGCGGGAGGCGGCGGCGAAGTGGCGCTGGGTGTCGTGCTGGGCCTGCCGGCGGGCCTGGAGGAACGCGAGCTTGTCATCCGGCCGCAGCGAGTCGGCGGGGTAGCAGGTGGTGACGTGGGTGCCGTCGTGGAAGACCTCGATGAAGTCGCGGGTGTGCGGCAGGTAACGGACTTCCACACTGCGACCGATGAGCTTGTGAAGGGCTCCGTTCAGGTCGACGTAGTCCACCTTCTTGTGCCGCACCCCGGTCTTGGTGACCTTGTGTACCTGCTTGCTGAGCAGGAAGTCCTGCCACAAGCGGTCCCTCGGGATGTCCCGCAGGGGGGTGCGTCCCTCCTGCCACGCCTGCAGCGGGGTCATGTCGAGGGTGCGGTTCTTCAGTTCGGTGTTGCGCCGGTCGATCCAGGTGTGGAGCTCGTGCAGGAGGGCCTCCTCGCTGAGGGCGGTGGTGGCGAGCAGGTACGCGCCGCGCACGTCGACGCCGCTGTCGCTGTACCCCGGCAGAGGGGCCAGCCCGTTGCTCTTGAGGTGGCGCCAGAACCGTTCGAGGCTGCCCTTGAGGTGCGGGCTGTAGGCGGGCAAGGCGACCGGGGTGACGCCGAGGCGAGCGCAGGAGTCGGTGACCAGGTCGGACAGGAAGTCCAGTCCTCGGTCCCACACGGCGCGTTCGGGCAGGCCCCCCACCGGCGTCTGCCCGTCGGGTGCCCAACGGATGTCGAAGGCGCGCATCAGGGCGGCGCGGACCTCCTCGGACGTCGGGACCCCGTGGGTGGTCAGCACCCAGGACAGGACGTACCTGCTCCCGGCGTCCATGACGACGGTCAGCCACGGGCGCCGCGCCGTCAGGGTTCCGTCGGGGATCACGAAGATGGGCAGTTCGGTGTGGTCGAGCAGGTAGCTGGCGCCGCGCTCTTCGCGCTCACTGGGCAAGTGGACCCGGACTTCGCGGGCCACCTTGGGTCCCTTGCGGGCTACGGCGATCGAGTGGGCGCCCAGGTGCTCCCAGACCCGGCGGCGGAAGGTGCTCAGGCTGGGCAGCGGGTTGGTCCCCCGGTACTCCGGGTGCTGGTTGAGGGCGTCCCAGGCGCCGGCGATGTTGCCGCACATGGTGAAGACCGCCTCGACCACGGTCTGGTCGACCTCGAAGCCCTTCTTCGCGTCGCTGGGTGCGTCGTCGTGGCGGGCGATCATGCGCTGCAGGTGCCGGACGGTGTAGCCGCAGTCCTGAGCGACGAGTTCGTAATGGAACCGGGTCAGACGTCCGGTCGCGTTGCGGGTCTCGAGCAGCAGCTCGACGGCGTGGTCGCGCGCGGTGCGCTGCATCTTGTGCTTGTTGGCCATTGGTTCTTCTCCGATCGTGGGCGGGTGGACCGAGGCTGTGGCCGCGTTGCCTGCAATGGTGCGGGTGGGGTCGCTGGTTGCGCGTGGGGCGATCGGGGGGTTCTGGATCAGGTGACCTCCCCCATTTGGGGGAGGTTGAGCTGGGTGTGCGTTGGCCGTCCTGAGGCGAGGAGCTCGATCAGCGGTCGCTCTCCCATGCGCGGCCGCCAGGTCGTCGAGGGCCGCTGCTCCGGTGGGAGGAGGGGGGCGAACTGACCGGCCGGGCTGGTGAGGTAGAGCGAGTTGCGGGGCCGAGTCAGGCACAGCAGTCGCACCCCCACCACATGGGGACCGAAGAGGTCGCGGGTGGCGTGCAGGTAGCGCCGGGCTTGCTCGTGGTGCTCCCTTGTGCCGAAGAAGGCCCAGTGGCCGGTCTTGAGCTCGTCCACGAGGAGGCGCCCGTCTGCGGCCTTCCACAGCAGGTCGACTCGGCCGCTGCCGAGGTGAACCTCCGACCCGAGGAACCGCCACGGATGGCCGGGGGCCAGCTCGCGAAAGTAGGTACCTGTCAGTCCGGTGAGGTTCTGGCGGTGGGCGCGTCCCTCGTTCTCGGCCAGGTGACGCAGGTGGCGGCGGACTTCCTGCTTGATCTGCTCGAGGGAGGGGTTGCGGCTGCGCTGCGCGAGGTTGGCGATGATGCGGTGGCACGCGGCCCCCACGTCGCGGTGGCGGGCCATGGTTTCGGTGTCGTCCATGACGGGGCACGGTTCGACAGGGCCGATCGTCCGCAATGCCCGGTGGCGGACCTCTCGACAGGCCAGCGGCACTGGGCCTGGAGGCCGACCGGCCGCTGCCCTTGCCGAGTCCTGGGAGGCGGCGACGGATCGGGTGGACGTCGGGGAGCAGGGCCGTGCCCGCGAGGGGCTGCCGGTCACCGCGCGAGTTGAGCAGCCACGACTGCTCGGGGGCTAGCGTGGACAGCACCCGGACGCCGAGGACCCGCACGCCCGAGCGTGCGGCGTTGGCAGCAGCCAGGTGTCGACGTGCCTGCTCCAAGGTGCTGTTGGAGGCTGAAGTGGTCCGCCCCGTCTTGATCTCGTCCAGGAGGATCCGCGCGTCGGGGGTGCGCCAGGCCACGTCGGGGCGCTGACCCACCAGGTACGGTTCGACCTCCAGAAGGTGGCACCCGGGCGGGGGCAGCAGCCGCTGGAAGTAGATGGCCGCGGCTGCGGCGATCGTCAGCCGGTGGGCCCGGTCCTCGATCAGTGGAGGCACCAGGAGCCGGTCCACGAGCGCCAGGGTCTCCGTCCAACCGAGCGTTCTGAGCCGGTAGGCGGGCGTCTGGGTCAGCAGCTCGCCGATCACTCGGTGCGCCAGGGCGCCGACGAACGCGTGCCGGGCGAGCGTCACGTCCGGTGGCGCCCCTACCGTCACATCGACCCTTACGTTCGTCAGGATGACCACTCCCTCAACGGGGCCCGGTCACCCCTGTGACTGGCCGGATGGTCGGGGGAGGTCAAGGACGGCCCAGGTGAGGGCGGCCATGACCCGCAGCCGAGCCCAGGTCTGCCCGTGCTGGACAAGGCTGAGGGTTTGTTTGGAGAACCCGAACCGGGTGGTGAGGCGGTGGGCGCGGCCCCTGTCCGGGTACGCCCACAGGTGATAGGCCAACTCGTGTTGAACCTGGGCCACGGCCAGCGAGACGCGGTCACCGCCGTCGGGGGTGACCCAGACCGGAGACCCGTGGCAGCCGAACAGGTGTGGTTCGGCGAGGTAGTCGCGGGGGCGGAGACGGAGCTGGTCCAACGGGTGGTTTGGGTGCGGCATGGCGGGGACGGTGCGGGCACGCTCGCCCCCAGCATTCGACTCGATCCCTGCCTCCCTGACTGCCGCGTCGGCATTTCCGAACGACACCACAGGTGGCTGCCGGCACACACCGGATCGACCGCGTCGTCCATGGCCGCCGTGTCCACGTTGGACAAAAACGCTGCCGAGCCCGCGCCGGGGCCGACAGCGGGAGACTCGGCCCTGCCGGAGGGAGGGCGGTGTGATCAGGTCGTCCCGGAGTCCCAGCCAGTTCGTGGCGTTCGGGGGCCGACGCGCCCCGGTGCTGGGGGAGGCGCCCTGGCCCCAGGTCAGGGACTTCCAAGCGAAGCGGTACGACCGGACCCGCGGCGAGCCCGACGTGATGGCGCTACTGGCCGCCTGCAGCGACCTGCAGGTCCTCCAGCTCGAGGAGGAGCTCCGGCAACCGTCGCTGCTCGAGGGCTCGTCCGGACCCTGGTCGCGAGCCTGGCTTCCCCCGTGGCTCGCGGAGTTGGTCACCGAACCGGTGCGCGCGCACCTGCTCAAGTCCGCCTACCGTCTCGACGCTCAACTGGGCACGCCCGCACTGATGCCCGACCCCGCGACGTTCGCCGACGCCGTGGTCCGACACACCCTGACCCTGGCCGCGCGACACTGGGCCGCATTGCTCGGGCTGGACCTCGCGCTCGAAGCGCTTCCTGCGCTGCTGCACGTCCGGCACCACGGTGTCGCCGAACTGTGGGAGCACGAATCTGCCGACGCCCTGACCGACGAGGCCGCTCTGGCCGCCCGTGGCCTGGCCTGCTGCGCACCTACAAGTTGGGGTACCACAGCCGCCGCCATGACCTCGACGGCGACGTTCGAACGACTGCGCTCGGCCCGTCCGGAAGACCTGGTCACCGGCCTGTCCCTGGCCGCGTGGCGCCTCGGCCGTCCGGCGGTGGGAGTGTGCGCGCCCGCGACGGCGGCGGTCGCCCGCGCCAGGCGGGCCCGACGCGATACTCCCGGCTGGGTGGTGGTCGGAGGTCGCCGGTGCCAGCTCGAGCCCCTGGTGCGGGCGCTGTCCGACGGGCGCTCGCGCGCGGTCGTGCTGTGCTGGCAACCGGTCGCCTACCGCCCGGTGCGGGAGACGCCAGTGCTGCTGGCGGGGGTGGTGATCGACACGGACGGTTCCGCGCGGGTGCTGGTGCTCTGGCACGCAGCGGTGCTCGCGGTGCCGCTGCCGTGGGTCGTCGGCATCAGGGAGCCCGGTCCGTGGCGTTGAGCGGTCCCACGCCCCCACCCTCTGTGACGGCGTCAAGACCTGCCCCGCCCGGTGATGCCGGGCCGAGCAGGGCGTCCACCGCGGACCGGAGCTCCCAGAAGGCGGTCGCGTAGAACAGCGGCGTCAAGTCCTCAGGGCGGGCCTCGTCGAAGGACCGCATCAGCTCGGCGACCTCGAGCGCCGCGTCGTGTCGGGCCTGCGAAGGGGGAGGTGCGGCTCGGGCGCGGGAGGTCCGGCCGGACCCGTGGCAGTGGGGGCAGGGCTCGGTTCCCAGAGCATCCGCGTCCAGAACGTCGGTGACGGTGTACTCGCCACTGTCGGCCAGGGCCTGGGCGCAGGCGGCGCAGTAGGGCACGTTAGGTTCGGCCTGGTCCCCGTCGTCGAAGATGCCGAGCGCGGCCGCGGGCAGCAACCGGTGCCCGACCGAGACGCACAACGGCCCGGCGTTGCGGTCAGGCGCGGATGGTCCGGTCACGGTAGGTCGCCCCCCGGGAGAACAGGCGGTGGGTCCGACGGTGGCGGGCGGAGTCGGGCGGTGTCCGAGTCTCGCTCCAGCCGGTACTCGAAGGTTGGCACGCAGGCGGTCACGTCGTCATGGTGATCCCACTCCGTTGCTTTCAGGGCGCCCGCCCCGGACTGTCCAGCCGCGGCGCCGACAGACTGGACGACCGTCAATACCTGGTGCGTGCGGGCGATCGGTCGTGGTGCGGTGTTGTCATGGACGACTCGAGTGGCACCGTGCACTGGCGCACGCGCATGACGATCGGGCGAACCGGCCGGTGGCGCGTCCACACCGAGGCGTCGGTCCACGAACTCGACTTGGACGCCCGCGTCTGGATCCGGCACCCCCGAACGAACGCCACGCCGGTCACCGGAACCGGCCCCCTGGCCATCAACGTGTTCGAGAGCGACGGAACCCCGGTTCCCCTGACGGAGGTCCTGGTGTGCCGGTTGGGTCACCCCATGCTGCTGCTCGTGGACCTGGCCGGCGACGGGGTTCCCAGCCGGACACGATCCACCATCGTGACCTGCATCGAACGGATCGCGGACCGGTCTGGAGCTTTCTGATGGCCGATCACCAGGACGCCGAGGTGGTGGAACTGCCGATGGTGTGCACGTGCGACCCAGGACGGGCAGCCGCCGCTGCGGATTCAATGGTGCGTGTTCGTGCTCGGCTGGGACCCCGCCGCCCGGTCACCGCAGAGAACTTCCTGACCGAGGTGTGCCGGTCGCTGCGCTGGGACTTGCAGGCCCACGTCGACCTGCTGCTGCTGGACCAGTGGTTCGTGGTGGGTATCGAACAGCTGGTGGACCCCGATCACGAACGGCTCATCAGGGTCCAGGCCGACGAAGCCGAGCATGGGCTCGCGGCGCTCTGGGACTACCTGGACGCGGAGCGAGACAGCCAGCGCAGCTGACCCCCCGCTCGCAGCAGGGCCGCACGCGCCCGACCCACCACCAAGCCCGCCCTGAGCGCGCCGCCCGCTGTACGGCGGGAGAGGTCGGTTGCGCTAGCCGCGGGACCCGGCACGGTGCTCGTCGACCCCGGCTGAACCGGGACCGACTAATCCACCGGGAGACGAAATGCCCACCCCCAACACGCCAACTATTCACAACCTGGAGGCTCTGCACCTCGCCGCGGTCGGGCGCGAGCGCGTCCGCCTGCACGGCACCATCGTCAGCAGCGTCGACGGGTGGCGCAGCCGGTACCGGCAGGCCCTGATCACCATCGACATCGGGTGCGCTCAGGTGCAGTTCACCGCGTCGTTGCGTGGGGCCCTGGCGCAGTTGCGACCGGACACCTCCATCGTGGTCGACGTGAGCATGACCGGGCTCGTCAACGTGGCCGAGGGGCTCTACGTGGGGGAKCGGGTTCGCCTGATCGAGTCGTGCCCTCGTCCGCGGGGCTGATGCGCGATGAAGCGGGTCGAGCCGCGTAGGCGCGACCCGCTTCAGCGCATTGTCAGCGGGTCCAGGAGTGACCGGACTTTGCCGACATCACGCACCTCCGTTCGAGTTTCCAGCGGGTGGCCGGGCGGGTGCGCTCCCGGGGTTGCCGGTCCTTCGGTGACCGACCGGCAGACACCGACCGCACCCAGCCCGACCCGTCGGCAGCGGGGTGCCGGTACGGGCTGCGAGATGGCTCAACGGCCCCTCTTGTGCTGGTTTCGCCGCGTCTGCGGCAGGGCGGGGGTAGTGTCCGGCTTTGTATGTTCTGGTCGTGGCTGGCGTGTGGCGGGGCACGACGCAACAGCGACGGGTGTGGGTGCTAGCGGGAAGCATCGAAGCTTCGCCAGTGCACCGGCACAGGATCTCCTTAGGTGGCCAGTGGACACCTCTGCGTTAGGAGCACGATGAAGGCGACACCGTTGACGCCCGCGGAGATCTTCGGCAACCAGATCCGGTATGTCATCCCGCTGTTCCAACGCCCGTACGTGTGGAACGAGCAGGACCAGTGGGCGCCCTTGTGGGAGGACATTGTCCGAGTGGCCGAGACGGTGCTCGTCACACCTCCACCTCCGTTCGGACCCCGAGCCGTGCCACCACACTTCCTGGGGGCGGTGGTGGTGGAACAGCAACACGTCGGCGTGGACTACATCAGCGTGCGTGGGGTGGTGGACGGGCAGCAGCGGATGACCACCTTGCAGCTCTTGATGGACGCAGCGCAGACGGTCGTCGCGCAGCACGGCGACAGCAAGGATGCGCAAGCCCTCGAGGTGCTGGTGCTGAACCCGGCCCAGCTGTCGGCCAACATGGACGAGCGGTTCAAGGTGTGGCCGACGGACCGGGACCAGGATGCGTTCCGGTCCGCGATGGACGACACCGCAGCGGTTGCCCCGGAGTTGGAGAAGTCGAGCATCGTCGGTGCCCACCGGTTCTTCGCCGCCCGCGTCAAGGAGTGGGCGCAGGAACCGGACGACCCCGCGCAGGTCGTCGGCCGGCTCAACGCGCTCACGGTGGCGCTGCGCGACTTCCTCAAGGTGGTCGTGATCGATCTGGAGCCGGGTGACAACGCCCAGGTGATCTTCGAGACGTTGAACCACCGCGGCCAGCCGTTGCTTGCGGCAGACCTCATCAAGAACCTGGTGTTTCAGTCCGCCCAAGCGCAGGGGTTGGATGTGCGGGCCCTGTACGAGAAGTACTGGGCGCCCTTGGACACCGACTACTGGCGCACCGACATCTCCCAGGGTCGAAGGTTCCGGCCACGCATCGACGTCTTCATGAACTACTGGCTGACCATGAAACTGCTGCGGGAGGTTGCCACCGACCGGGTCTTCACCGAGTTCCGCGACTACCTCAGGCTGACGAGCACACCGACCCTGGACCAGGTCCTCGCCGAGCTGTCGAAAGACGCCGCCACGTTCAGCGACCTGGACAAGGCCCCGGCCTCGAGTGTCGTCGGGTTGTTCCGTTACCGGGTCCTGCAGGCCCTGGACTCCGCCGCCGTCACCCCGTTCTTGCTCTGGGTGATGTCCCGCCCGGACGGGGCCCTGCCGGACGCCCAACGGGACCGGGCTCTCAGCGCTCTCGAGTCGTGGCTCGTGCGCCGGGCCTTGTGCCGGTTCACCGCCAAGAACGTCAACCAGATGCTCATCGACCTGCTCCGTGCCGTCGACACGGCCGATGTGGCCACCGCCGGTGACGTCACCCAAGCCTTCCTCGCCCGTCAGGAAGCCGATGCGCGGTTGTGGCCCACCGACGCTCAGGTCATCACCGCCCTCACCACCACGTCCGTCTACAAGAATCTGAGCCGACCCCGCGTCCGCATGCTTCTGGAGGCGCTCGAGGACGACATTCGGCGCGGCGACCCCAAGGCCGAGGACGCGCCCTGTCCCCAGGGACTGACCGTCGAGCACGTGATGCCCCAGTCATGGGGGACGCACTGGCCACTCGAGGACGGCGACGACCCCCTTGCCGCCGGTCGACGTGACGCGGCTGTCCAGACACTGGGGAATCTCACCCTGGTGACCAAGTCGCTCAACCCGGCCATGAGCAACGGACCCTGGTCGGACGTGGCCGCGACCGACGCCGGGCTCCTCGAAGGGAAGAAGAGCGCTCTGCTGCACTCGATCCTTCGACTGAACTCGGATCTCAACAAGCACGCCGAGTGGACCGAGCAGGCCATCGCCGACCGGGGGCTGGCGTTGGCGACCCGTGCTACGCAGGTGTGGCCGCGGCCGGCTCCGACCCAGGTGTCCTCAGGGGCCCAGACCGACGACCAACCCGAAGCCTCCCGTGAGCCGACCCCCGATCCCACCGTCGAGTCGCTCGACCAGCAGGCCGGGACTCCGGTCGAGGCGGCGACCCACAGCGGCAAGTACGTCGACCTGTACCGCTGGCTACGCGACCAGCCAACAGACGAGGTGCGGGCAACATTCGATCAGGTGGAAAGAGTCATCGGATTTCCTCTGCCCGACTCCAGCCGCACCCATATCGCCCACTGGTATGGATACGACGGGTCGGCCGTCGCCCGGGCCATCGCCGACGCCGGCTGGAAGGCAAGCTCGGTCAACCTCACCGCCGAGACAGTCGTGTTCGTCCGCGCATAGGGCCCGCAACACCGCCTTGCTGCGTCACCGGGTCAGAACGCCGGCCCGCGGCCCGTGGCCGGATGGCACAGAGGACAGAGCTGCGGGACATAGTCGCGCTCCTTGGCACGCATGAGAACCGTCGGGTGACCACGAGGGCACGTGGGGTCCTGCTCCCCGTCCGCAAACGCCGGGTCCGCCGTGCGTTTGAGCAACCGAAGCAGCGCCTGAGCCAGCGGGGCCGACTGGGTACTGAGCCAGACCTGCTGATCAGCCATGGTCAGCAGGGAGTATGGGCTGGACAGAACCGCGGACCCCACAGCGAGGTGTTCCGTCACCCGAGGCAGGTAGCGGACGCTGACACCCCGTGCCTGAAGGTCACGGATAACAGCGGCTCGGTCGAGGGTCGTCGGGACCTGGCAGCGGAGGTACACCGCTGTCCCATTGACGCGGGCGCGTTCCAGGGACTGGCGCAGCTCGGCCGCGATCTCCTTCGGTGCCTCGGTCGTCCAGATCACGACGGGCCCGCTCGACTCGTCGAGCAGTCGAACCAGCGGGTCACCGCCAGCGCGTCCGCGCCCGAGCCGCGTCGTCCGGCCGCTCATCAGCAGCGCTTCGAGGTTCACCGGTTCGCCGTGCCGTTCGACGAACGCCAGAGCGCGTCGGGCGGTAGTGGACTCGTGAAGCTCTTTCGTGAGGTGTTTCAGGTCCGCCACAATGCCGAGCTGGTCGCGTGCTCGCGACAGCGCCACGTTCATCAGCCGGAAACCCTCCTCGTGTGGCCGCGTTGCCTGGAACCACGAGTTTGTTCGGGTTTGGCCTGCCGCACCCAACGTGGTGTCCCACAGCATGATGTCGCGCTCGCCGCCCTGGAACCGGTGGACCGTGGACGCGCTGCGCTGCGCGTCGTCGCGCCCCAGGACCGCCTTCAACAGTCTCGCCTGGGCGGCGAAGGGGCTGACCATGCCGAAGGAGCTATCCGGAGGGAGGTGGTGCAGCAGTTCCGCCGCCACCTGTGCGTGCATCGGGTTGAGGCGCGACCATCGGCCAGCGCGTCGACCCATCCAAGGGTGCAGTGCGGAAGTGTCGAACAGCAGGAGTTCCGCCGTCGGGAGGCCGGTTAGCCCAGTGGGTGTCCTGGCCGCGATGTGGGCGCTGCCTCTGAGGCCGATTTCGGGGTAGAACTGGGTGCCGATGAGGGACTCGATGGGCAGGCGCATGCGGTGCTGTTCGCGCAGGGCGACCAGGCCCGGGCGCAGTCGTCCGGTCGAGACCTCTTGGGTGATGCCCACCTCCTCGAAGATGCTCTGGCGCAGCCACCGGTGGGCCGGGGGGCTCTCGGCCAACGCGATCGGGCCGAGCTGGCGGAAGTCCCCTGCCACCACGATGCCGCTGCTGCTCATGGCGGATGCGATGAGAGTCAGGTCGGTGGAGACCATGCTCGCTTCGTCGATGATGACGTAGTCGAAGCGCTGCCCTTGAAGGGTTCGCAGGTAACAGCGGTGCACGGTGGCGAAGGCGATTCGTGCCGTGTCCACGACGGCGGAGTGCAGGCGTGACAGGAGCTCCTCGAGCGTGTTGCGTCGCTCGATGAGGAATCCGACCTCGGGGGCGATGGCGCGGGAGCCGTCGAAGTGCCGGTCGCGGCGCCGAGCGATGTCGAGGTCGTCGGGGCTGTCGACCTCAGCGGTGGCTGCGCCGCGGCGGTGCGACTCGATCAGGGCGAGTTGTTCGACGTTCTTCTTGCGCAGTGTCTCGATCTCCTTCTTGCAGCTCACCAGGGCCCGCGCGATCGGGTCTCCCCGTACGGAGCTGATCCGATCGACCACCACGGGGGTGGGGAGCTCCGCGACTTCCTGCAGTGCGGGTTCGCCGAGGCGCACGACTTCGCCGAGGGCGTACGTGGGCGAGAGCGCGGCGTATTTCAGGAGGGCGGTGTCGACGGCCGCGTTGGTGTTCGACACGAACAGCACCCGCTTCCCGGCCGCGCTCAGGGCCGTGAGGAGGTGCGCCAAGGCGGTGGTCTTGCCGGTGCCGGGAGGCCCCCACAACCAGGTCAGGTCGTTGGTCAGTGCCTCTGCGACGAAGCTCCTTTGGTCGCCGGTCAGCACCGAGGACTGGGCCGTGACTGCTGAGAGTGACCTGGCGGAGTCGGTTGACCGCAGCCGAGACAAGGCGCCGCCCAGGTCGAGGCCCGTGGTGCCCGAGTCGGCGAGAAACCGTCGGCGCAACGCGAGCAGGAAGCTCGCGTCTGACACGATTGTCGCCGTAGGGCTGGGAGGTGTTTCGGTGCGAACCCAGAGCTGGACAGTCTCACCTGCCACGGTGATGACCTCAGCGTCCAGGGCGCGACCGTCGAAGTTGAGCTGGACTTGCGAGCCGTCGGCGAGGCCGAGGTCTCGGTCGAGCTCGTAGGAGACGGTGAACCCTTTCTGGCTTTGGCCGAGGACCACGCCTCGGGACGCGTGTGCGCGTCCGTCCAGGAGTCGCTCGTTGGCGGCCTTGATCTCGTCGTCCAGGGCCGCGAGCACGTCGCCCAGGCACTCCTGCCAGGCTTCGTCGACTTCCTTGACTTGGTTGACTTCGCCGGCGGCCGCGGGCTCCGCCCTTGTCGGCTCGACGAAGGCGGACGGGGTCTCCTCGAGTAGGTCCGTGATCGACTTCGGAAGGACGGAGACGTCCAGGCCCTGCCAGACCCGGGGTGTCGGGCGCACAAACGCGCGTGGCCGATGTGTTGTTGTGCGGGCAGGTGGTGGAGCGGTCTTGGGTCTGAGGTCGTCCGCCACTCGTCGAACGCGTTCCGCGAGCATGTCGTGGTCGAAGTTCCAACCTTTGGCCTGGAGCACGGAGACGGCCTCGGACGGCTCGTGCGACCTCAGAACCAGCTCGATGGCCTTGTCGATGGTGGGTGGTAGCGCGGTCACGCGTTCCTCAGGGGTTGTAGTGCTTACCGGTAGGGGTGGACAGCCCTGCAACGCGGCGCGCCACAGCGCGACCTCTCGGTGGATCCGATCGTGGCCGACGATTAGGGCTGCGAATCGTCGGCCGAGCGTATGGATCCACCCCACGCCGCCGAGGGCGGTTTGCCCAGATTCGGGACAAACAGATGAGGCCGACCGATGCCCACCTGGTGACGGACCGGCGTGGACACGGCGGCGGGACAGCATTCCGTATTGCGCGCGAGCCGGCCGTGGAGCAGAGAGCAGGGGGTGCGCTGCCCGACTCGAACGAACGGCGCAGATCCTGCGAAAAGCATCACTTTCGGATGACTTGACCCATTAGCCTCCGGAATCCCAACCGCAACACTGGAGGCGCACGCACATGTCCAAGCACACCACCGCAGTCATCATGCCGAGCCCGGCACGGCTCGGACCGTGGGGCGACGACAGGTGGCGGTTCGCCGGAGCGATCCAGTATGTCTCCAAGGGACCCGACTTCCTGTGGGCGAAGGGCTCTGACCTCGACGGCGACGAGCGCGGGGCCGAGTCGAGGTTCGGGTCGATGACGGTGCGTGACAACCCCGCCGACAAGGCGGCCGACATCGCAGTCATGGTCTTCGCGGTGCTACAGGTCGAGGAGTGGCGGCAGCTGCACCCGTGGTGGGAGAACGCCGACGACCGGAGCTCAGTCCGGCCCGTCCTGGACGACCTTGTCGACCGGTACCGGGGCCACTTCAAGTTGGCCGTGGTCCAGGCGGACGAGGGACTGGAGGACGCAGTGCTGAAGGAGCTCGCCACCCTCGGCTTCGACGTGCGCACCTTCAAGGAGTGCGAACACTGAGTACGCGCGCTACGGGTTCCTCACACTGCCCCGCCGATCACTCCGATAGGACCTCATGGCTCGCCAGACCAAGCCGGACCCCTTGCAGGCGTTCGCCCTCAACATGGATGATGCACGGCAGCTGACCCGCCTCGCCGAGGCCCTGACCAATCAGCGCACACGACGGCTTCGCGCCGAGATGCGCGACAAGCTCGGTCAGGCGTTGCGGATTCCTGTGTCGAAGCGGCCGGAACTGGACTGCATCCGCAGCGGTGACGCCTACGTGATCCTCACGCCCGGGTCTCAGCTGTCCCGGGCGCAGCTGGAGGACCTGCGACCCTTGCTGCGGCAGGCGGTCGTTGCCGGCGCTGCCGCGACCGAGACGTACATGGCGGATATCGCACTCAAGCACGTCGGCACCTTGGTGCGGTCCGAGGCGAAGGCGAACGACAAGGTGCGCCGTATCCCGATGTCGGTGGGGGACTGGGTCTACATCGAGCAGCACTACCAACACCGCCGGCGCGGCCTACGCTCCCGGGTGCTCGAACCGTATATTCGCGAGTTCTCCAGCACCTCACCGACCAAGGTGGGCGAGCTGCTCGCCCTGTTGGGCCTGAAGAACTGGTCCAAGACCGTGGATCACCTGCGTCGCCGCCCGGCCCAGGACACCGTCCAAGCGCTGGAGCGGATCACTGCGCGCCGCAACAAGATCGCGCACGAGGGCGACCGGCGCGGCTACGGGCGAGCGCACATCACGATCGAGGAGGTGGTGCGCGACCTCGACACCCTGGAGTCCATCGTCCAGGCGATCGACAAGGCGATCGGTGACCAGTTCACCAAGCCGTCCGCGACCGCGACGACGGACGGGTCGACAGGCGCAATCGTGCCGTCGGCGCGAGTGCAGGTGGCTCCGTCGACCGGGAGCTGAGCGGGGACCGGTGGACTCACGTGGGGGGGGCCCACCCGTCGGCACCTGCGTCGCGGGGTCGCCGGGGCGGCAGATCCGGCGACCGCTTCTCAGAGGGGCGCGTCGGCGAGCACGCCGGCGATGGCGCGCCCCAGCGGGGGAGGGACGGCATTGCCGATTTGCTTGGCGATGGCTGTCTTCGAACCGACCCATCGGTAGTCGTCGGGGAAGCCCTGGATCCGTGCGGCTTCGTGGTGGGTCAGTGCCCGGTCCTCCGTCGGGTGCAGGTAGCGGCCCTTCTCCGGCTTGAAGAACTCGGTGCGGATCGTGACTGACGGGGTGTCCCACCGCAGCCGGCCCATCACATCGGCGGATCCGGAACGATGCCTCCTCCAACACGGAGACAGCAGTCGGTCGGGGATGTCGAACCTGTTGCCGCCCGCCGGGATATGGCCGAACCGTTCGAGCGAGAGGTCCTCGTAGAACCGGGTCAGGTGGAGTTCCGCGGTCTCGAACGCACCGGGGAGCGGCCTGCCGTTCACTTCGACCCACCGGGGCGGCAGGTCGCGCCGCGTCACGGTCTCAGGTAGCCCGCCCAACACGTCCTTGAGGGTGCGCCACGTGGCCCTGTGGTGGGTCGGCTCCGGGAAGCCGGGGAAAGGCAGATCCCGGTGGTGACCGATCACCACGACGCGTTTGCGTACCTGGGCAGTTCCGAAGTCGGCGGCGTTCAGGACTCTGGCCTGGAAGGCGTACTGACCGAGCCGACCGCTGGGTCGAGTTTGACGTCGGAACCGTTCGAACTGCACGGACTCGACGAACCGAGGCACGTTCTCGAGCACGAAGTACTTCGGCGTGCATCGGCGGATCGTCTCGGCGTACCGCAGCCACAGCTGGTTGCGTTCGTCCAGCACATCGCGTTTGCCCAGGGCCGAAAAGCCCTGACACGGTGGCCCGCCCACGATGAGGTCGACCGTCGGGCAGTCGCCCGCCTTGAGCCAGTCTTGGATCGTTCCGCTGAAGACCGTCGCCGGGTCGTGGTTCTGGGCGTAGGTGGCGGCAGCTGCTGGGTCGTTCTCGACGGCCTTGACGGTCGCGAAGCGCGGAGACGCCTGGTGGAGCCCGTGACTCAACCCGCCGGCGCCGGCGAAGAGGTCGAGCACCGTGATGTTGCCTCGTGCCGCGGACCGTGGTGCTCGAGTCATGGTCGCACCCTAGCCGGCCACTGGCCGCGCCACGGTCCGCGGGGGTCGACAATGGCGGTGTGTCGTCGTCGCGCGAAGAGTCGCAGATCGTGACTGATCCTGCGACCTCTGCACGGATGTCGGCGCAGCGGCGACGTGACACGCAGGCCGAGCTGGCGGTCAGGAGGGTCCTGCACCGGCGGGGTCTGCGGTACCGGGTGAACAGGCCACTGCTGGGGGGCTCCCGGCGGCGTGCAGACGTCACGTTCCCGACCGAGCGGGTCGTGGTGTTCGTGGACGGTTGCTTCTGGCACTGCTGCCCCGACCACCAAACCTGGCCCAAGACCAACAGCGACTGGTGGGCGGACAAGCTGCGCCGGAACGTCGCCCGCGACCGCGAGACCGACGACCAGCTGAGCGCGGCCGGCTGGGCGGTGATCCGGGTCTGGGAACACGAGGACCCGGGGTCGGCTGCGGACCGGATCGAGTCCGTGGTCCGTGAACGGCGTCGACCTTCGCGCCGACCGCCAGGTCGGTCGCCCGAGGGTGATCCCTCGAAAGTCCCGACCTGTGTCGGCGGGCCGTGATAGTTGTATCCGGAACATTCAGACCATAGGGGGACGCAGGGTGCCGGACACCGACAAGGCGGACGTGAAGGGTCTGCTTCTTGAGGGACTGAGTGACGAGGCCGCCGCCGTCGTGCAATCCCAGGCGCGCAGCCTGCTGGTCGTGGCCGGGGCGGGCGCCGGGAAGACCGAAGCGATGGCGCGTCGCATCGCCTGGTGGCATGCCGTCGACGGCGTGCCTAAGGACCGCATCGTCGCGTTCACCTTCACCGAGCGGGCGGCGGAGGAGATGAAGTTTCGGGTCCGTCGCTTCATGGCGAAGGTGTCCCCGGACGGTGAAGACCCGAGCCTGGGCGGCATGTACGTGGGGACCATCCACAGCTACTGCCTCAACCAGCTGAGGGCCTTGTGGCCCCAGGAGTTCCACAACGACGAGATCGTCGACGACGTCGCGCGCTACGCGCTCATCCAACAGGGCTTCGACTTCACCCTGGGCCTGCCGGGGTTGCAGCAGGCGTTGGGGATCGGCAAGAACTACCCGCCGTCGAGGGCCGACACCATCGAGTACTTCCTACGCGCGTATGACCTTCTCAACGAGTACAACCACCTCGAGGTCAAGCTCCCCGACTCACCCAGGCCAGACTTCGGACAGGAGTCGGAGTGGTGCAAGGAAGCCGCGCTGGCGGAGCCGGTCGGGGACGACGCAGTCGCGCAAGCCTTCTCCAAGTCCGCCGCGCGGTACTACGCTTTCCTGCGCTGTCGCCACTTCCTGGACTTCAGCACCTCCCAGTCGGAGCTCATCCGGCGCCTTGACACAGACCCCGCCAAGCTGGCGCAGCTGCGAGCCGCTACCACCCACCTCGTCATCGACGAGGTGCAGGACGTCAACCAGGTCCAGGACGACCTGCGCCGCATGATCGTCGGCGATGCCGGTCACCTCACCGCGGTCGGTGACCACCGACAAGCCATCTACGGGTTCCGCGGAGGCCGGGTGGACCTGATGGCGGACCTGGCAGCAGAGGTCGGGTCCGCGACCGACGGCGACCTGCTGCAGATGACCGCCAACTACCGGTCGACTCCGCGCATCGTGCAACTGTCTAACGCTTGGAATGGCACGATCCCCCCGCCCGGAACGATGTCCTCCGCAGACATGAGCGCCGGCCGCAAGAACCGCACAGATCTGGACCCGACTCACGTCATGACCGTGGAGTTCGCGGAGCGGAGTGACGAGGCAGCCTGGATCGCGCAGACCATTCGGCGGCTCGTCGACGGCGACCAAGGCGCCCATCACGACACCCGCGACGCGGTGCGGGGGATCACCTACTCCGACATCGGGGTTCTCGTTCGGTCCTCGACCGACGCCCGCACGTACCAGGAGGCCCTCCGCGCCGCCGGCGTCCCAGCCGTCGTCCGCGCCGGGCCCGACCTGTTCGCCCAGCCGGAGGTGCTCCTGTTCGCCTCCGCCCTGTACGCCAGCGTCGGGCGCGACGAGTTCCCGGCCTCCGGCTGGAACAAGAAAACCATCGGCAACCGGGTGAACGACGAGCTGGGAATCGTCACGGCCAGTGCCCGAGACGCGATCCCGGCCGCCTACACGCGTCTGGCCCACGAGGGTCTGTCAGTGGCTCCAGGGGTAGCCGAACGCGTCCTGGCCGCCGCCGACGCCATCGCCGCCCGCCTATCCGGTGAACGCGTCGACGAGGCCGCCCTCGCCGCGATCAGAGGCAAGGAGCTGCGCGACTTCCTCAAGCGCCGCGAGGACGTCCGCCGCGTCTTCCCACAGTCCATCTTCCAGTGGCTGCTCGCTGAGGGGGAGGTGGCCGACTGGGACGACGACTCCCAGCGCGGTCGCATGGCCATGTTCCACCTCGGCCAGCTGAGCAGCCTGGTGACCGGGATCGAAACCCCGGGCTGGTCCAGCCCGGGCGGCTTCCGCTACCAGGTCCAAAGCCTGATGCTGTGGGCAAGCAAGCAGGCCAGCCCGGAAGAAGCACCGCTCATGGTTGCCCCTGACGCGGTCACCGTCTCAACCATCCACAGCGTCAAGGGGTTGGAGTACGCGGCCGTCTTCGTGGCCGACGTCGTCTCCCGCCGATTCCCGAGCCAGTTCGCCGGCAGGGGCCCCGACCTTCCGTACAGCCCCGAGCTCGCGGCCAAGCTGTCCACCCAGTACCTCGCTGACAACGCCAACAAGGACGGCGAACGACGCCTCATGTACGTCGCCCTGACCCGGGCCGAGCGGTACCTGTTCGTCACCTCCAGTAAGCCGTCCCCGTTCTTCAAGGACCTGGCCATCCTGGCTCAAGCCGTCGGCGGCACTGCCGCCGTCGGCACCCATGCGGCGCCGCAGGTGACGCTGGAGACCGCGACCGCCAGCAACGAGTCCCGCCTAGTCACGTCGTTCTCCGACCTGCGCTACTTCCTCGAGTGCTCGCACGACTTCTACCTGCGCAAGGTGCTGGGTTTCACTCCCACCATCGACCAAGCCTTCGGTTACGGGCGCGGCGTACACAACCTGATGCGCGAAGTTCACCTGGCACCGGCGGAGTGGGCTGAACTGGCCCAGGACCCCAGCGCCTTGGAGGCGCGACTGCGAGAGATGGTCTCCTCGGGCATGTTCTACCTGCGGCACACGACCGGTGAACCAGCCCGCCGAATGCGGGAAAAGGGCGTCAAGATCGTGGCCGACTACGTCACGACCTACGGCGATGAACTGTCACAGCTGGAGTTCGAACCCGAGCGCGAGTTCGAGGTCCTGCTGCCTGAGGAGAACGTCCTCATCACCGGGGCCATCGACGTGGTCCGCCGGGACAACCCGCCACGCGTGTCGATCATCGACTTCAAGTCCGGCGAAGTCGACAGCGACCGTCACCAAGCCCTCGATCACGACGAAATGCGTCTGCAGGTCTCGATCTACGCGGTGGCCGCCAAACAGGAACTCCAGTACGAGCCTGAGCTCGGTCTGGTCCGGTACCTGGCCGAGACCGACCCGGACAAGCGCGAGATGCAGGTCCCGCTCGCTGACGGAGTGATCGAGGAGAGTCGCAAGCAGGTCGCCCAGTTGGCCGCTGCAATCCAGAGTCGGCAGTTCCGTGGTTCACCCACCGCTCCTGATCCCACCGACGCCAAGGAGCGGTGCAGGAACTGCGACTTCGAGCACCTCTGCTCGTTGTCGCTAGCGCGCAAGTAGCCATCGAGGTACACGTACCCCGCGACAACCCCCGTGTGAAGACGAAGCGAGGACACCCATGACCGACGAACCCGAGACCGAGCTCGAGACTGAGCCGCATCCTGGCGGCGAGTCAGGCGACGTCCACGAGAGCACCGACCCTTCGACTGCGCTCGTGCAGATTGCGGACGACCTGGCCGTCTTCTTTGGCGACGCCGTCCCGACGGGTCTCGAGCTCATCCCTTTCACCCTGGTGGACGAGGCCACCCGCGCTTCGCTGTCCAACACGATCGCCGACGCGGCGGGTTTCGGAAACGCCGTGGCTCAGGGCGTGAACGGACTGATGCAGGCGCATGGTCTGGTCCGACTCGCGCCGCAGACTCTCGAGCAGCTCAAGACCGCCGCACCGCTGGTGAAGGACGGTTGGAACCTGGGGACCCTCGCCACCGAGGGCAGGTTCGTCGCCCAGGTCAGGTGGCTACCCGCCGGTGGGGCAACGGCGGCCTCGGTGGTCGCGTCGATGGGACCGGCCCTGACGCTGATGGCCATTCAGTTCCAGCTGAACCAGATTGCTGAGCTCGCCAAACACAACCTCGAGCTGACGTCCAAGGTGCTCCAGGTGGTTAGGCAGGAGCAGTGGTCCGAGGCAACGGGGTACTACAACACACTGATCAAGGAGCTCGGCAACGCCCGCGAGATCGGTGTCGTTACCGATTCCATCTACAAGGAGATCCGCGGGTACCAAGGACCCCTGTCGACCCAATGGGATCTGTTCGAAAGGGCTGTTCAAGGACACGTCACGGGGCTTCGAGCAAGGCACGGGCACAAGCAGCGTCAGCAGTACCTTTTGGACAACGGGCAGGCGATCCTGGCCGACGTCCAGGCGTTGCTGTTGGCGCAGACATCGTGGTTCACCTATCAGGCGATGCGTGCCGGCCACCTTCTCGACGGCGCGGCATCGAACCCTCGGGACGAGGCGCTGCTGAAGAAGCTCGTGACCGACGCTCGCCAGCTGCACAGCAAGACGTTGGACGAGACCGACTGGCTGCTTGAGCAGCTCGCCCGGGAGTTCGCCGTCATCGGCGAGCTGCCTGGCAAGCGGAAACTGAAGATAGGTAGCAGCGAGAGCGCCGCCAAGGAAGTCGCGCAGATGGTGCGGCAGCTGCAGAAGGCGCTTGCGGCTATCAGGGATGCGACGGTCCACACGGATCCGGCTACCTTCGAGCTGCCCGCGATCCGAGTCTTCGAAGCGGGTGTTCCAGGTGAGCTGAAGCGCATCCTGCCCTTGCGTCTCGAACGGGGGGAGCAGGTTCTCGCGTTGGCAGAGGCGTCGTGCGACCGATGGGACTGGAACTTCCGCGACTCGGGATGGGTGGCTGTTACCGACCAAAGGGTGCTGATTACCAAACAGGACTCACTTCGACGGGTCGGTGCCATCGACATCGCCCTGGACCTCGACGACCTTCGCTATGTCAGGAGGCCCCACACACCCAGGGACAAGAGCCCAACTCTCGACGTCATCACCAAGGAGACGAGTCTGACTCTGAAGTTCGGTTCGTGGGCCAAGGACGGAGAACACCGTGCCGACACCGAACGGTTCGGGGAGTTGTTGGCGAGCTTCATGCGGCTCCCACCGTCTGAGGTGCCGACAGTGCTCATCGCGCAGGGTGCGCCTGCCCTCGAAGCATCCGTGACAGATATCGAAACGTCGCGGCCAACCACTCCTACAACCGAGCCGGAACCCAGGCCATGATTCGACGACCCGTGCCGCTGCCGCCAGTTATGGACTCTGTGGCAGTCCGACGTCCTCGCAACATCGAGGCACCCTGACGCAATGGAGGACACGATGGACGCCGCTTTCACGTCTCTGTATGACGAGGCCCGATCAGCGCTCGTCGAGGGCTACCGGAAGGCCGATCAGAGTGTCCTCTCTTTTGCCATCGAGCACGACACCTCCACATACGAGGTGTGGCGCCTCATCGGAGATGAGGCGTCGCTTCAGGGCGATCGGGCCATGGAGTACCTCGCGGAACATCCGCTTGAGGCGCGCCCATCGACCCTGTCGGTAGAAGCCGTCGCGAAGGCCCTTGGGTGGGCGTGGGAGAAGTGGTCAACTCGAGGTCGTGGGCAAGGCTAGGACGCCCCGCGCGGCCCGCGGCCCAGCACTCGTTTGTGTGAGCCCCTTGCTTGGACTTACCGAGCGTGATGCGGCCGCGAACCCCTCGTGCTCTTGTGGGGAGGTGCCGTCCCGATCGAGCGTCTTTGCCCTCGCCTCGTGGGCCACGGACTCTTTGACGCTCGCTTGAATCGGCCGATCGGGCCGATTACGGCACCCATTGGTCCTGTTTGATCGGTTTCTGGTGCCTGTGTCGGTACCGCCTTCTAGTGTCATCTGCCAGGACTGGGGAGGGGTTTCTTGTGACGGTGATAGCGAGCCAGGGTGCAAAGCTGGTCGGATCCGAGAGTGAGGCGCGGGCCCTCGCCGCCAGTCTCAACAGGCCGGATCGAGCCCGTCCCGTGGTTGTCGTCAGCACGGCGGCCGGCCAAGCCGCCCCGTACGTCGATGTCGATGAGATTGCGGAAGCATTGGCCGACCTCGCTGAGATCTACATCGTCCCCACCGGTGACGTTTCCTGGGCGTTCTCGGTCGCGATGCCAGCGCAGACCCAGGTGTACGGGGGAGCGAGTCGGGTCTACCCCACGGATACGTCTTGGGTGACCCGCCCATCGGCGTCGCCGCTGCGGTTCGCGTTTGGGATCCACGACCGCGTACGAATGACTGAGCTGCTCATTGCCGATGCCATGGGGATGGCTCTCGCAGCAGGGTTGTTCAAAGCGCCAAGCGCCGGGCGGCTGGTGACGGCCGGCGGTGCGGTGTTGGGGACGGCCGGCGGTCGTGCGTTGGTGGACACCGACAGGGGGATGGCCTCGGTATGGCCAGAGCTCACGGTTCCGGGCGTCGCTGCTGAACGTCTGTTCGTCAAGGGCATGACCGTGACCGGGGACCTGGATTCGGAAAGCCACCGTCTTGATGTGCGTGCCTCCATGCGGTCGACCGCGAGCCTTGCGCAGGCGTATTCCGCGGGACAGACCGTGCTCGGCCGGGTAGCCCGCGTCGACAAGGGTGGGTGCCATCTCGAGCTGCTGCCTGAACTCAGGGTGTTCGCGGACCGCAGCGTCGTGGTCGCGGACCAGAAAGTGGCCCTCACCGAACTGCTGACAATGGGGGAGGTGGTCAAGGCCACGGTCGTCACCGTGGGCGCGACCACCGGCAAGGGATGGGTCCTCGACCTGATCGACGTGGACCCGGAGGCCGAGCCCTACGCACCCGCCTTGTTCGCCGGAGGGCCCCCGTGGCTCGCTCTCGCTGAGGCCGTCGCGCCGCCGGTGGAGGTCGAGCCGCCCGCGAATGCGGTCGTGACTGAGGAGCCGCCTGCACCTGTCGCGCCCGGCGGCGGCAATGCGCAGGAGTTGGCGTCACAGCTGGCCGCGATGAGGCAGGAGCGAGACGGGTACCTGCACGAACTCGCGTCGGCCCGGACACGGCTCGAGCGGCTGGAAGTTGAGCGCACACGGCTTCGCGCGCAGGCGCGCGAAGCCAGCAACGTGGCCGACCGCAGGGCGCGTGAAGCCGATGGGCTCGCGGCCCAGCTCGCGGTGTCCGCCAACGACGGACACCTGTTCGCACACCCCGTCGACCAGCTCGAGTTCGAGGTACGTCTGGCGTGGGCACGGCGCACGACTCCCGACGAGAAGTCGTCACTGCCCCTGGCCGCCTACGAGTTGGCAGAGGGATTCATCGCCTCACTCGACGACGTTGACGGCATCAGCCGTCAAAAGGTGGTCGACGTGGTCGTCGACGTGCTCACCGGTCGAGTGCACGAGCTGGGAAGCCGCGACAGCCACCAGCTTCGGGAGTCGGACGGTCCCAGCGCCGCCTACGTCAAGCGTGCGGATGGGTCCACCTGCTGGCGGGTCGCGCTGCAACGCAACACCCCACAAGCTCGCCGCCTGCACTACTGGCAGCGCCCAGACGGCTCGGTGGAACTCTCAGCCGTACGCAAGCACGACGACATGCGGCCATAGCCCTTCTTGGTCTGAAGGCACTAGGAGCCGTCGCACCAAGTGAACTCAGGACCGAGGCGGATCTGTTCGCCAATGCCGTCCTAGGGATCGCAAAGTGTCGTGTCAGGACGTCTCAGACTGTCGTCTGAAAACGTCGCAAAGTGTAGTTCGCGCAGGTCAGCGCCATAGCGTCCGGCACCGCCCAGCGTCTCCCAGCAGGGGCAGAGTGCTGCGTGCTGGCACTGCAACAGTGGCTAGCCCAAGCCGCGGCAAGTCCATCGACGCCGCTGGACCACGGGACATCAGTCGGTAACGGTTGAGGCGCGACCCGCCCTGACGCACCCTGATGCAGTGGACTGCACACCCCGACGCAACGACGTTCCCACCAGGAGGCTCGCGACAACCGTCAGTGTGATCCGGAAGCCGCTAACTATGCACACATCTGAGCCAGCCAATGGCGCTCCTCGACATGAGGCGTCGCCGGCCCAGCGCATAGCGTCGAAGCCCTAGACCCAGTCGATGCCCTCTTGACCAGACTTTTCGAGCAGCTCATTCGTTCTGGTGAAGGGCCGGCTGCCGAGGAAGCTGCGGTTTGCCGAGAGGGGAGAGGGGTGTGACGAGCTGATCACGGCATGGCGTGAGAGGTCCACGCGCTTCGCTTTGCGCGCGGCGTCCTTGCCCCACAGGATGAACACGACTCGGACCGGGCGGGCGTTGATGGTGTCGACGACCGCGTCGGTGAATGTCTCCCATCCCTGCTGGTTCCATCTCCAGCGCCGGTGAACCATCCGGTCCTCCTTCGAGCCAGCGCGTACGGTCGCCACCGTGTTCAGCAGGAGCACGCCATCCTTGGCCCAGGCTTCCAGGTTGCCGTGAGCGGGCGCAGGGACACCCAGATCAGACTCGAGCTCCGCATGGATGTTCTTGAGCGACGGGGGCTTCGGAACTCCGACCGGTACCGAGAAGGCGAGTCCATGCGCTTGCCCCGGGTTGGGGTAGGGGTCCTGTCCGAGAATCACGACTTTGACCGTGTCGAAAGGCGTGAGCTCGAAAGCCGCGAAGGTCTTGGAAGGAGGAGGGAACACGTCGTGCCTCCCGCGTTCGTCCTCCACAAACTCCAGGAGCCTGGACCAGTATTCCTCCTCGAGTTCGCCGCCGAGTCGATCGGCCCAGCCTCCGCGCAGGACGTCTTCTCCACGGTCGTATGCCCAGCTCTCCGGCTCCTCGAGCCCAGTCTCCTCGGGCCAAGGCGGAATCGATCCCGCTGCCATGTAGACCCGGCCGTTGGTCGGCACCACCAGCGGACCGCCGCCTACCATCACCTCATCCGAGTGGTGCGGGTCCTGATGCCCAACGATCCACAGCCCCTGGAGGGGGTTCGGCAGCGCCGAGACAGCCACATCGGGCATTCCCTCCTCGCGGAAGTACGCAGTCGCCTTCCTCATCGCCTCAGCCCGCGTGAGCATCGGCCGAGGTGGGATCCCGGCGCGCTGCTCTTCCTGCGCCGTGAAGGCCGCGTCCCAAAGGGAGTCCAAGTCACCGTCGACCATGCCTCCGCCCTTTCGTGTCGCCCGCGCCCATGGACCTCCAGGCAAGTCCGAGCGTACGGACGCCGTGCGACACCGTCCCGGGAACGGGCGTGGCTCGCCTATCGACCGTCGGGTCCGCCACGCTGGTTGGCCCTACGGCCAGGTTGCTTGTCCGCCGCCGCTCAGGCCCAGTAGTACTGACGGGCGGGTGATACGACGATCCCGGTCGAGCGGCGCAAGTTACTGGCGTTGGCCGCCGCTGGAGATCACCCCCTCGGGTCCGATCTCGCCTCTCAGCAGTGCGCGTAGGTCACCTATATGGGTCGGGTAGGCGCCTGCGAAGGTCTTGGGTGCGGTACTTCCGGTCGGATGCCAGAGGTAGACGACCAGCCGTTGCTGTCCTCCGACGTTGACCAACGCCATGTTGTCGCCCTCGCGCCAGTGCTCGCCCTTCTGGAGCCCGAAGGCCGGCCCGAGCGGCCAGATGCCGGAAAGGAGAGTGCGGGACCGTTGGCCCAGGACGACGACGAGGTCGGCGGGGCTGAGATTCAGAATGCTGTCGAGGTGCCGGTCGGCGCAGGTGAGGGCCGCTTGGGCGACTCCCGCTTCTGCTTTTGATTTGCAGTGGACGACTTCGGTCATGACGTAGTCGTGCGCGGGGCTCGCCGGGCGTTCGAGCAGTTCCTCGGCGCGGTGGCGGATGTTGTTCCAGAACGCCACCGGCTTCGGTGAGAGAGTGCCGTCCTTTCGTCGGAAGCGGCCGTCCTCCGTGGCCCATCCGCTGGGTGAGTCGAATCGGTGTCGTACGAAGTCCGTGATGTCTTCGTCGGCCCAGTCGGCGGTCGGGTAGAGCTCGGCGACGTCACCGCTTTGATGGTCACCGGCTTCGCTGATCGATGGGTTGGACGAGAGGAACACGATGCGCCCAGTTTCGAGGTTGCCCGCCCACGCCTCGGGTACCTGGAACCGGTTTGGGGCGGCCGGTTGGAGGTTGACGACTTTCCGGCAGGGGTGTCCGGACTGTGTGCGTGCGGCGTCTACCTCGAGGCAACGCGCCACGCTGAGGGCGACCGCCGACGGGGAAGGGGCACCGGCCCGTTCGATCGTCGCCAGCCAGGACCGGAAATGGTCGTCGTTGCCGATGCTGAGTTTGACGTGGTCGGGCACGACGTGAGCGGCCAGCGCGGCTGGGGCCAGTGAGAACTGCCCACTTGTAGCCCCGTAGACGGCCTTGAGCGTGAATCTGAGGGTCTCGGCGATGGCTGCCGCGGCGACATGCGCCGGCCAGTGCTGCCAATGGTTGGGCGTGTCGTCGTCCGGTGTGGACCAGCCCAGTGTGCGCAGCTGCTCCAGCTGGACATCGGCCAGTGGTGAGTCGAAGAAGGCGCTGCCGGGTACCTCCGCGTAGACGCTGCCGTCGTCGTGCCCGAGGGCTTGTGCGTACACGCCATCACCGTCAGGCCAGGTGGGTACGTCCAGAACGAACCGCGTCCCGGGCTTCTGGCGCAGATGCTCCACGCATCGCCCCAGCACCACGGCCAGCAGAGTGGCCGGGGCAGTCGGAGTTGCCGGCATGGTCGATTCCCGGGCCCGGCCAGGCGCTGAGGCGCTACGGACACCGGCCAGTGACCGCTCGGGGCGATGCAGGGTAGGGACACTGACAAGTCTGGGGAAGTGTCCGGCCGCGAGGGGGTAGGTTCCCAGCTCGCCGAATCCGTGGATCTCGACCGTCACCCGGGTGCCGCCCGGTTCGGCGAGGGGCACCAGCTGCATCAGCGCGTGGTACCAGCCCCCGTAGCCCAGGGACCGTAGGACCAGCCGCTCGCCACTGGCGGACAGGTGGACGGGTGCCTCCGGAGACAACGGGTGGGCCGAGTGGTCGGCGAGATGGAGGGGGTCTCCACCGCCGGTCCACGTCGACCGCCACGCGGAGGTCTCCTGGACACGGCGGACCAAATGCGCCAGGTCCTCCGGCCGGTCGGTCAGTCGGTCGTCCGCGACTTCCAGGTGCCAGCGTCCGCCCGTTCTCAACCAATGGTCCCCACCCAGGATGCCCCAGGCAGCGAACTCGTCGACGCCGGCACCCCACCACAGCTCAATGAGGCGTCTGGCGCGCTTCGTCGCCTCGTTGCCGCCGGTCGATCGCATCAGGCTCGGCATACTGGCGCCGGGATTCGGCAGCCCGAGCCCGAACCGAGACAGGTGCACCAAGGGGGTCCACCAAATGGACTTGGTCCATGGGTCGGCTCGGTCAGGTGGTCGGGCCGGGAACTGGTCGGCGAATGCGTCCGGGTCGGGCAGCGCTGACCACATCAACGAGATGAGCCGGGCACCGGCGGCATCGCCCCACGGGTCCACCGTCGCCGCTGGCCCAAGATCGCGAGCGACTGCCCAACGACTCACGTGCACACCTGCCTTCCGAGCGTCGCGATGGTCGCTGTCATTCAACCGGAGAGGCCAGTCGCTGTGGTCTGCGTTGACCAAATGTCCTGCAGCTTCTTCTTCTTGGCCGGTAAGGCGGCAGCCCGAACAGACCCAGGAGACTGAAGCGCCGTGGTCGTGAGGGCTGGCTGGGTAGCATCCCAGCACGTGCCGCATTCGCGCTGCTGAAGGAGGGGTCATGCAACTGCGTCAAACGGAGGCGGCAGCATGGAGGTTGGCGGCAGAACTGGTCCGATGGCACCCGACTTGGCGGGTCATCGCAGGCTACGTCGGTGACGGTCCGCAGGAGGCTCTCTGCCTGATCGATGTCGACACCGCCACCGAGGTGCTGCAGATCGACCCACGCACTGCAGTTCGTTTCCCGTCCGGCGACGGTGCGGCGCCCTGTCCGACACTGGACACCTCGGTGGTGTGGGAAACCCTGGCTTCGCCCGGGGGCGTTGGGCTCGTAACGAACACGATTCACGAACACCTCGGAGTCACCCCGCCCAAACGACACCCACAGAGCACCCCTGAAGGGATTGGCTACCGGGTCATCGGCGCCGTCCTTACGGCCGACGCCGCAAACGCGAAACCGATGATGGCGTTCAACGGGCGCAGAGGGGAGAAACCCCGCGACAGCCACCTGCGCGCCCGCCCAGAGACGGCCGCCTACCGGCCAAAGCAAGTGTGGATGCTCGTGCGCGACGGCACTGTGGTGGCCCACTTCGCCGGCGGCTTCGTCTGGACAGCCTCCGGTGAACGTCTCAACTTGGCCGACCGACGGGCCCGCGGGCACAGCATCGCCACACTGGYTGCCGCTGTGAATGACGGTGCGCAGCCGACGCGCAGGGGTCGGATCCCCGGTGGAGACGGCTTCATCGAAGTTCCCCCCGTGGACGACATCAACGTCCTCAATGAGTTCGCCCACACCTACGACGGATACGAGCTGCTGGCCCGCGACCCGCACCGGCTGTACGACCAAGTGGGTCCCATCCTTGAAGTGGTGAAACGCGGGGGCAGGGTGCCTGACCATGTCGGTTTGGACATGGCGCGAGGGGCTCTCTTCTACCTAGCCCGCGAAGCGCACCACGTCGGATGGCTCACCGAGAACGATCTTCCGGTATGGGTCCCCATCGTCCAACACATTCGAGCGCTCTCCGGTGGCCGGGTCGCCGTGCTGTATCCGCCGCGTCACGCGAGCTAGGGCAACGCGCTCATCACCATGTGGCAGGGTCCCCGGCTCATCAGGGTCGTCGTGACCGTCGAGCGGTCCTTTGATCGACGGCGGCCAAGGGTCGCTCGGCAACTAGCCCGCGTTGATCGCCGCCCTGTCCGCCCGCTCTGCCAGTCCGCCCACGACCTCGACAAGGTGCAGAACCTCGACGTGGCCAGGAGTCAGTTCATACGCGTGCTGATGGCACGCTTCGCTCAAGCGCGCCCAGGCATACTCGGCCCGTGTCGCGAGCGCTGGCTCTTCTTCGCGATAGAGGGATTCGAGGCAGGTCAGCCTGGCTCGTCCGCTGGCCATGGGGCCTGGGTCGACGCCCTTGGCCTGGAGCAGTTTCGTCACAACATCCTCGAGCGCTGAGCGGGCGAACCATGCCGCTCGGCGGTTGGCGTGGGAGTCGTCTTGACCGAGCTGGGCGACCGCAAGGGCGAGGAGGGTGCTCACGCGGTGGCCTTGAGGTCCTTGATGAGCCGCTCGACGTCCTTGGCCACCTCGCTTGGGTCGAGTTCGGGTTTGAGACCGTTGTGCATCGCCGTCCCGACATTGCGTAAAGCGAACTTCCGGTAGGGCGCGCTGGCCCAGCTGTCGAGCTCGTGATCGGGGCGTAGCTCGCTGAAGACGGCGAGCATGACCTTCTTGCGGGTCGTCCCGGCTGCCTGCCATTCGTCCTCGACCTCGGTCACCGCTGCGCCACCCTTGATCGCGCGGCTGAAGAACGTGTCCTTGGCCGCCGCCTCGGTGGCGAAACGGAGCAGTCCGGGCAGTGTGCGGCGTACAGCGAGCTCGGGCAGGCGGTCGGCTTCGTGCTCGGCGATCAAGCCAAACGCGTCCTTGAGGTAGCGCGTCGACGGGTCGGTGAGGGTGCTGACCGAAACACGCGAGCCGTGGCCGCGGGTGACCTCGAGGATCGTGGCATCGAGACTGGACCTGCGCACGGCTGCAGGCAGCCGGTCATCGTGGGAGAACACGACGATCTGGCGATTGCGCGCGAGTTCGCCTAGTAGCTCGACAAGCCCGTCAACCTTCGCGGGGTCCATTGCCTGGATGGGGTCATCGAGGACGAGGAAACGGAAGGGCGAGTCCGCCATCGTCGCGCGCGGTATGAATAGGGACAGTGCTAGCGCGTGGAGCTCGCCTTGGCTGAGCACCGCGATGCTCCCTGCGTCGGCACCGTCAATGGTGGCCGCGATCTGCACCCGGCGCTTGGTGGCTGAACCCTCAAGGGAAAGCGTTCCGATCTCGACGTTGCTTTCTTGACGGAGTCTGCTCCAGGCGTGTTTGGCGCCCTCGCTAATGGGACGAAGTCGCTCGTTCTTTAGTTTGAGGTCATTGTCCTTCAGCCACTTCTCGGCGGATGCGAGCCGGTCGCGGACCGGCTCGGTACCCATAACCTCGTCCCAAACGTCGCACCACGCGGCGATCCGGGAGGCGAGGGGCTGCCAGACGTCGTTGAGGCGGTCGAGCTCCGCGCCCGCGGTCGCGCGCAACGTCTCGAGCGAGCCGAGAAGTGCTCCGACATGGGTCTCGACGTGATCCGCGCAAGCCAAGTGCGCACCCATGTCGTCCCCGATCGGGAAGTCAACGAAGAGGTCCCAAGCGGCCCGGGCGGCGCCGACGGCGTCCTCGGTGGACGGGACCGGAGAGTGCTGCAGCGCGACCGGTCTGTATGCCCGCAGCTTGGCCAGCTCAGCCAACGCGATGCGTAGAGTCTGCTGGGCACTGGCAAGGTCGCTCATCTGGCGACGGAGATCGGCGGCCAACCCCGCGCTCGTTGCCCGCCACTCGTCGTCGAGCTCGGTGCGCCGGCAAACCGGGCATGTCATGTCGCCGTGGTCGGCGTGGAGCTGCAGCGCCGCCTCCAGGACCTCCAGCCGACCGAGTTCGCGCTGTGAGACCGCCACAGCGCTATCCGCGACGCCGGTGACTGCCGATCGCACCTGCTCAGCTACCTGCGCGACGCGGGCGGCGCTGGTTGGGAATGTGACGGCTGTCAGCGCCTGCAGCGCGCCGATCGGCCCGGCCGGTCTCGTCGCGACACCCGTGGCAAGGGCCCGGAGAGCCGCGCTGTCGGGCGAGGTTTTTTTCAGCAGTGCCGCAGCTTCGCCAGCCCGCTCGTCCTGCAACCGGGCAGCATCCGTCAGCAGCACCCTGCGCTGGGTGTTGGCCGTCGACTGCGGAGCCCTTAGGTCCTTGAGACGACCCTGAATCCTTTTGAGTGCGTCGGTGATCTGCTCGACGCCGAGGATGCTCGCCAACGCGTCGTACAGCTTGCTCGGCCCTTGTTCAAGAAGGCCCCCGAGCTCGTCGTAGGACAGCATCGGGCGGAACTGCTCTAGGGGACGCGACCAGCCAAGGTCGCCCAGGCCGTCCTGTTGAGGCTGGATCTGTCCGTCCAAGGTGCGCTGGGTCCGCGTCTTGCGGGATGTCAGTTCGGTCTGGTCATCGGTCCATGACGTGACTACTGTGACCGGCCCGCGTGCCTCCTCCACCAGCCCAATGTGGACCTGCGCGTGGGGGTGATGCAGGTTGCGCCACCTCTCGCTCCACATCGTCGGTTTGTTGCGCCACCGGTAAGTCTCGCCGGTGAGGACGAGCTCGAGCGCCTCGGCAAGGCTGGACTTGCCGGACCCGTTGCGTCCGGCCACGATTGTGAGCCCGGGGCGGGGGTGGAGTCGCAACGTCGTGGCGGGACCGATCCCGCGAAAACCTTCAACCGTCACCGACATAAGGAACGTGCCGCCCGCGTCCTCCACCGAAGCGCTCAAACTGGCTCGCTCACGGCCCGCGGAGGCGCCCTCGGCGAGGTAGGCGTCGAGCTCAACGTCGCCGTCTAGGGCGGCCAGGATGAGCAAACCCACCTCGTCGTCGAGGCCGGAAGCGGTGATTTGATCGTCGACCCACGTCACAAGTTCGGTGTTCACGTTGGACACCGTWGGGGGCGGCGCCGACACGGTCCGCCGAAACATCGCAACAACCCAAMTCGACTCTAGGTCGAGTCGCGTTGTGGTTGCCGACAAGGAACCTGGCTCGGGAGCTGTGGCGGTCGCGTTGGCGTGTGCGGCCTTCGGGGCACTGGCAGACTGGCTCAGCCGGGACCGGAACCGTGACAACGAAGACCTCGTCAGCCTGTGGCTGACCCGCTACCCGGACGAACTGACGACCCCTAGCCGGAGGCGCGCCGGACGTTGTCCGCGTCAGTCCGGTCAGGTTACCTGGCCAACTGAGGTGGTTGGCAACAGTCGGCCGGTCGAAGGTCCGACTCGGCAAGCTGCCCGGGCGTGTGGATGACGCGCTCGCCCAACACGGCTTGCTCCGCACCCTCCCAATCCCCGGTGACGTTGAAGCAGTCGGGATGGTGGTAGACCCCCCTGCCCCCACGGATGCTTACGAACGACCCAGCCGGTACCTCAAGCTGTTTCGTCCCGCGCCGGTAACTCGGCTCAGGCGGCCAACAGAGCGCACAGCGCTGCATGTCGTGGAGGTCGCAGCGCCGTAGTGGGCCTTTCGCCTGGTCGGGCACCTAGGCACTGTAATGCGGCAGTCTGAAGTGATGGGCGACTTCAACCCCACTTACCTCAAGTCCTGTGACCTGCCGGAGACAAGTCGCGGTGCTTAGCAATGTCGCTCTGACCGTCGGATGGTCATTGTTTGACCGACCACACTTCAGGTCAGTCTCGGCGGGTTCAAATCCTTTGAGTAAGATTCCTGAGTGCCCACGCGCCGTGTGGAACCCGCATGCGGGTTCCCATGTGCACCGAAGGATGTGCCCTATAAATGTTTGACAGAAATTTACAGGGCGCCGCATCAGCCATTTCCGTTGCAACATATATTGGAGCCGACCCCATCCAGCAACAAGTATTGGCGCCATCGATACCGGCCGTATATGCCTGGATATTCGACTTCCGCCTATTGTTGGGCCGCCCCGAAGATGACGTTGATCAGGCCCTTGGGCGATTCATGTCCCTTCAGGGAAGGATCATTGCTCCTAGCACTGATCCCTTCCTGCGAGCGCAGTGGAGGGCCGCACGACCAGCCCTGCCACTGGATCGGCGGGAGGTCGTCGTCGGGCACCTCGCTGCAGCAACGGAATTTGGCCAACAATTGGCAGACATGGGAAATCGCCTTCAGCGTCCGTCCTATTGCGGCATCTCTGAAAATTTGCAAAGGCGTCTGACAGAGCACCTCGATCAACAGAGTCACCTAATAGATGATCTCGCGCCCGTCCGAGCGATAGATTGTACGGTGCTCTGGGTGCCTGTAGATGTTTCCACAGTGCGGAAAGATGACGGCGGCGAGGACGATTTCGATGAAGGGCGTGCGCTGAGAATATTTGAGTCCTTCCTAATACGGACGGCCGCCCCCCTGCTTAACGAAGTAATGGACTCTTAAGGAATCTAATGACGAGCGAAATATTTGCCCCTCCCGTGGCCGCGCAAACGCGCGGACCATTCCTCTCTCTTCGCGGCGGTTTCGACTTTGGAAGCGCGAAGGTACCCTTCTGGGCCGTCACGCTTCGTGCGGAGGATGCGGTCAACTACATCCGGCTTCCCAGCGACATTCCAATTAGTGACTCGCGTCCCATCGATATCAACGAACTCTTCCAACGCGAACTGGACGAGTCGAGGGTTCAAGGTGAACTGCGTGCCTACATAAAGTCTGCCGACGAGCCCAGATTCTTCAATTCTCTTACAGTGGCCCTCCTGCCGCTCATCAAGGAAAAGGATGACGGGCACCTTCATCTGGCCGATTCCTATGCCGTGACAGGCCGGTTTGCTCACCCGCCTGTGGCGGGGTATGCCCTGAACGACATCGGCCAAATTGCCACCTATGACCACCCCACTGATCCTGGCCACGGGTTCATCGCTTGGGATCCATCGTCGACCATGCCTGTTGTCTTGGACGGCCAGCATCGCCTCGCAACGCTGAAAGACGCTCTGTCTGGTGCGGCGTTCCCTGGCAAGGCCGACCTTGCTGGCTCCCGAATATCGATCCTATTCCTTGTACTTGACGCACGAGCGGGATTCACTAACGGCCCCGGGTCAAGCGTCCTATCAGCGTGTAGATCTGTCTTCATCGATCTAAACAAGCATGCGAAGAGCGTGTCCAAAGCGAGGCAATACCTTCTTGATGACAGAGATGTCACGGCGTCAGCATTGCGAGCCGTGTTGGATGACACTGTTGAAGCGAATCCCGAAGGTAGTGTGGCGGAGCGCGTAGGGACCTCTGCAAGGTTGCCTCTTGCCCTGGTGGATTGGCGAAGTGATTCAGCGAAGTTCGATGGCGAGAGCCCCTATCTAACAACGATCTTGGCCCTTCATGGCGTCATAGAAGCCATCGTTGCAGCAAAGGCGCCCAACTCGGACGAGTATGAAGAGCTGCGAGGCTATTGTCAGCGTATCGTCGCGCGCTTGCTACCTTCTGACGAGGCCCCCGCCGTGCAGGAGGAACTACTGACTGCCCTAGAAGTGGCTTCGGTCATGGAACGCCCGTTCTCGCTTCCTCTCAATGTTGTCAAACGATTGGCGGAGGGATTCAGGGCGAAGTATGGAGCGCGCATCGTCCGGCCCCTGACCGAGATCGCTCCCTATCGCGCCATCATCGGGAAATTTGAGTCGAGTGGGTGGTTATCTACTAGAGTTGAGCCGTGGTTCTCGCTTGATCCTGTTGGCGCCTCACGGTTGATTGAGGGATTGGAGATGGCGGATCCCGGGCCGAGCGTGCATGCCGCGAGTCGAAGTCTCAAGGCTGACAACTTGGCTTTTCAGGTCGTCTTTCAAAGAGGCCTTCTTCTGGCTCTTCACTCAATTTTGGCATTCCCAGGCGAAATATGGACCGAGGGGTTTGGCCTTGAAGGCGTTGGTGATCCTGATCGTTTGATTTCGGAGTACATCAAACGAGCCGACGAGCGGTTGGTGCCGAGCCTTGAGGCCGGAGCCCGAGCTGACTCACCATTCGTGGGGGCTGGTGTGCGTAGCGATGGCACGATCGATTTCCGAAAGACCCGGATAGCGGGGATTGTCGGCGTTATGACCTTGGCGGTGATGGCCCCGCGCGGCGCGTCAAGAGATGAGCTGGCCAATTGGCTCTCGGACAACTGGACCAGACAGAACGGTGCTGTGACGCCCGTACAGCAGTTGCTAGCCAGCCACGGGAGCGCGTGGCGCCGGGGACTCGCAGATGTCCTGCGGGCTCGCGGTGTTGATGTAGAGGAGACCACCATCCTTTCTCTCGCCGCCGACCAACTTTCCCGCCTTGTTCCATGAACCAGAAATCGATTCTGCTATTGGGTGCGATCGTTCTCGGTGGCCTAGCGCTGCTTATTGTGGGGGACTCGCCAACAAAGTTCGCTGATGTGGGCGTCGGGGTCATGACCGGCGCGGCGGTTGGGGTAGCACTATTGGTTGCGGAGGCAGACCGAGCGAGGCGTGACAAGGAAGAAGAGCGGCGCCTCCGCCGTGCTTCGGAGGATGAGCGGCGAGAGCGAGCGGAGCGGCGTGAAGCGGATCTGAAGTTCGAGGAAGCACGCCGCCTCGAGGACCAGAAGCGTCAGGAGGCCGCGATTCGTAGTCTCTTGGTGCAGCAGCTTGTTACCACGACTCGCTCTTTGAAGGGTCTTCGTCTTTCTGGGGAAAGCTTGCCTGGTCTGTATCTTGCTGGTCTGAACGTGGATCATGGGCACTTCAATGGAACGGACTTGATGCGCGCCAATTTGTCAAATGCGCAGGTTAGGAATTGCGACTTTGCCTCCGCGAAGCTCCGTGGGTGTTCCCTCGAAGATGCCACGTTCACCAACTGTGATTTCCAGGGTGCCGATATGACCGCAATAGCATTGGGGGGTGCTCACTTCATTGAGTGCAACTTCCGAGGAGTGCTTGGAGACGGTGCCGTTGGCTCAGCGCGATTCCAACGTTGTGAGTCGCCCCCAACCGAATGGGTCGGCGCGGACACGTCCTGGTAACCGTCTCCCCGTGTCGTTCCTCCGCGCGTGCAGTGCGGCGGACGGCTTCGCGCTCGGGCCTTGCCCACGGCAGCACCTGGCCGATCGCCGCCTCGTTCGTCAGGGCGCTGCTTAGGGAGTGGGGGTTATCGGCTGAACTCACTGCGTTTGGTTGACTCTGGGGTGACATGGGGGCGCGGCGGGTGCGGCTCGCCTGGCATCGGCGAACGATGCACGACGGTTGGAGCGCCGAGCCCAAGTCGGCTGGGGTCGCCGAGGCGGAGTTGAAGGGTCTTTCGCGGCTGAGGTCGCGTGGTTGCCGAAGCCTGGACGGCCCCCGGATCAACGGATGGCGCCCAGGTCCGTGAAGGGCAGACCTTTGATCGGGGCGTGATCCGCGGCCGCTTTAGCTGGAGACCTCGCGCACCCAGCGGAGGGTCGTCTACGGGAGCCGTTATGACAGCAACACCCGGCGGGCGAGGGCCCTGTGGGTGGCAAGTGGACAGCCCATCAACAAGGAGAATCCACGATCAAGGCCCGCGTAGACACGTGCGTCGGGATGTCACGGGAGGCACGACCGAGCCGGGGCCACGGCGCTTGCCATCGCCGCCGCAGTCAACCGCGGCGGAGGCGGAGGCGTAGAAGCCAAGCCGTGCGGAGCCCTGGCCGGCCATGAAGTGGCGGACCACGGGCTCCATCGATCGACGGAGGCGAAACGGGTTGAGCGGGCGCACCATCGCTTCATGGGTGACGTGGACCGGATCGATGCGGGGACGACTTGGGTGACCTACGAGGGGCCGCCCTATGTCGACCCGCTTGAGGGACACATGGGGTGGTTCGTGGATATGTGCCTTGAGCTCACCGAGCCCGAGCTGACGCAGCTGTGCGGCTACTGGGAGTGGCGCGCGGACCTGGCGACCCGGGACATCGACCGCTGGTGGTGCTGGACAGTTGTCTGGTTCGGCCGACGCCTCCTCGCCGGGCGTCGCGAGAACGGCTTGCACCCTTTCCTGCCGGCCTGAGCCAACGCACCGCGCCCGCGCGGAGGCGCCGTTCCTGAGCCGACTCACACCAGCGGGCAGACGCCACGACGTCGTGCTCAAAGATCATCCGTTCGGCTGATGCCCCGAGGGGCCCAGCAGAGCCCGAAGGAGCCCTGTCGCGAATCCCGTTGTCAGTGCTGGGTTCTAGCGTTGTTCTCAGCAGGAACGAGGGGGTTGCGCCGCTCTTGGCGCAATGGGGTCGACCAGCTCACGGAGCCCACGCGGGCTCTACTTGTGATGCCTTCTCTCGCTTGCTGTCCGCATCAACAGGAGGAGAGCACCAATGAGTACGACACCCGCAGGCTGGCATCCCCAGCCTGACGGCCGTCAGCGGTACTGGGACGGCCAGCAGTGGACGGAGCACTTCGCTCCGGGAGCGCCGGAGGCAGCTGCCCCGGTGCACGTCGCGCCCAAGCCCAAGCGGGCCTGGTACGCCAAGAAGCGCGTCCTGATCCCGGCCGGGATCGTCGCGCTGTTCATCGTCGCCGGCGCGCTCAACGGCGGCGGCGGAGACGGCACGACCCCGGTGGCGGCTGACGCGAAGCCGACGTCCTCGAGCGCCCCCATGGTGACGCAGGGCGCGGCTCCAGCACCGTCCAAGACGGCTGCCGCGAAGCCGGTGGCCGCCGCGCCCAAGTCGGCGGCGCCCAAGCCCGTGGCGCCGAAGGTTGCCGGCATCGGCACCAAGGTCCGCGACGGCAAGTTCGAGTTCGTCATCCGCTCGGTCAAGTGTGGGATCGCCAAGGTCGGCACGAACGAGTACCTGCAGAAGAAGGCGCAGGGACAGTTCTGCGCCGTCACGATGTCCGTCACCAACATCGGTGACGAGCCGCAGTCGATGTTCGCCGACAACCAGTACGCCTTCGACGCTAGGGGACGCAAGCTCTCGGCCGACAGCTCGGCGTCCATCTACGACGACTCGTCCCAGGTTCTCTGGGAGGAGATCAACCCCGGCAACTCGGTCAAGGGCAGGGTCTACTTCGACATCCCCAAGGGTGCCAAGATCACCAAACTCGACCTGCACGACTCGATGTTCTCGGGCGGCGTCGAGGTCAAGGTCGGCTGACCGACCACCAGACAGGCGGGGTATGCCGCGTGTCACCACGCGGCATACCTCGCCTCAGCGGCGGTGGCGGGCGCGCGGCGCGCGTTCCGCCGGCCGGATAAGTGCAACGTCGCTGGACGGCTGTGGCAGCATCGCCACGACGCCGGGGTCGACAAGGGGGAGTGATGGCAGCGACAGCCGTCCCTATGGAGCCGAAGTTCACGACGGAGTCGGAGCGCGAGGTATGGGAGCGGCTCGTGCGACAGCTGGGGCCGGACGACGTGGTCCTGGCCAACGTGCGGCTGACCGACGAGCGCAAGGACCACGAGCTCGACCTCGTCCTGCTGATGCCTGATTTCGGCGTCGTGGTCGTCGAGGTCAAGGGCGGCAGCGTCTGGGTCGACGCCGACGGATGGCACCAGGCTCGCGGCGCCGTGACGCGCCAGATCGACCCGGTGGACCAGGCACGAAGCAACCTCTACGCGCTGCGCAAGTACGTCGAGTCCGACCCCAGGTGGAAGCAGAGCTCACGTACTCGCATCCGTTGGGGCCACACGGTCGTCGTGCCGTACTCGGAGATCCACGACGACTTCGCGATGCCGGACTGTCCGCGGTGGGCGGTCCACGGCCGTGACGACCAGGACCACCTGGGGGAGCGGGTCAGGGACGTGGCAGGCCGCCAGGAGGGCGGTCAGCGACGACCGAATGAGGACGACGTCGAGCTCATCGTCGAGATCTTGCGAGGTCGCCACTTGCCGGTGTTCGACCCGGACTCGGTCGCCGAGAACCGTGAACGCGAGGCCGACCGGCTCACCGCTGAACAGGCGACCCTGCTCAAGGTGACGCGGCTCCTGAACCGTATCGAGGTTCGAGGTGGTGCAGGGAGTGGCAAGACCGTCCTCGCCCTGACCCAGGCCAAGGAGCTCACCCGCGGGTCGGCCGAGCGGCGGCCCCAGCGCGTGGCGCTGGTCTCCTACTCCATCGGGCTGGCCGAGTACTTCAAGCGTCAGGTCGCGGCCGCGCCTCGCAAGCACCGCCCCGCGTTCGTGGGGACTTTCCATGAGCTCGGTCAACTGTGGGGCGGGCCCGAGGGCAGCCGTGACAACCCCGCGTTCTGGGAGGAGGAGCTCCCGACGCAGATGGCTGAGCTCGCTGCAGCCCTACCGGACGGGCGACGCTTCGACTCGCTGATCGTCGACGAGGGGCAGGACTTCGCGGACCTCTGGTGGACGCCGCTCATGCGCTCGCTGCGTGACGAGGAGACCGGTGGGCTTTATGTCTACTCCGACGAGAACCAGCGGATCTTCTCGAGGTTCGGCCAGCCTCCAGTTCCCTTGGTGCCATTGGTGCTGGACCACAACCTTCGCAACACCCGGCAGATCGCAGCAGCGTTCGGTCCGCTTGCGCCGATGCGTATGACGCCTCGCGGCGGCGATGGTGTTGAGGTCCGGTTCGTCGCGGCCGAGACCCCGGAGGCGGCCGTCGACAAGGCCGACGAGGAGGCCCTCAGGCTCCTTGACGACGGGTGGCTGCCCCAGCACATCGCCGTGATCACCACCGGCAGTCGGCACCCGCAGCAGATCAGGCTCGCGGGTGACACGGACCAGCGCGACTACTGGCGCAGCTTCTGGGAGGACGACGACGTCTTCTACGGCCACGTCCTCGGGTGCAAGGGACTGGAACGGCGAGCGGTGGTGCTCTGCGTCAATCAGGCCAAGGTCAGTGATCGCTCGCGCGAACGGCTCTATGTCGGGATGTCGCGGGCGACCGACCTGCTCGTGGTCGTGGGCAACCCCGAGGTCATCAACGAGATGGGCGGGGACGCTGTCGCGAAACAGCTGGGCATCAACCCGAGCAGCAGCTGACGGACCCCTGAGGCCGCACCATGGCTGAGCCGCCTGCCTCGCACGTCGAGGCGCCGTTGTCGGTCCCGGGTGGCATCATCGCGACATGCAACGCGTGGGGGACCAGCTCGTACTGAGCGCAACAGACCTGACCAAGCACGTCGCCTGCGCCCACATCACGACGCTCGACCTCGCCGCCCTGGACCAATCGGCCGTCGAGCTGGGCGCCATCCCGCCTGACGACGCGCTGAACCTCATCTTCGCCAAGGGCATAGCGCATGAGCAGGACTACCTTGCCACCCTCAAGGGTGAGGGGCTGCACGTCGTCGAGATCGCGACCGACCACGGGGCCAAGGCCGAGGCCGAGGCGGCGACGCTCCAGGCGATGCGCGATGGTGCTGACGTGGTCTACCAAGCCACGCTCTACGACGGAGCGTGGATCGGCTACGCCGACTTCCTCCTCAAGCGTGATCGAGCCAGCGACCTCGGCGCGCACTCCTACGACATTGCTGACACCAAGCTGGCGCGCCGGCTCAAGGTCCCCGCCCTGCTCCAGATGGCGACCTATGCCGAACGGCTGGCGCAGCTCCAGGGCGTGCCACCGGCATACCTGGTTGTCGTGACAGGCGACAAGGTCCAGCATCCGTGGCGTCTCGTCGATGTGGCGCCCTACGCGCGGCGGCGCCGCGCTGACCTGCTGGAGGCCATCGCGCGCAGGAACCCCTCGGAGCCGACGCGGAACGCGCAGTGCGGTCAGTGCCGATGGCAGGCGCGGTGCGAGGGGGAGTGGCTGGCCGCGGACGACCTCGTCCAGGTTGCTGGGATCCGCAATGGTCACCGGCAGGCATTGCGTGCCAACGGTATCGACACGATGGCCGGCCTGGCTGCCTCTGGGCGGGAGGCCGTGGTGGCTGCCGTGGGCAGCCAGAGCGCGGACCGCCTCCACCGGCAGGCCCGACTGCAGATCCAGGAGCGAGAAACCAGCCACCCGTCATATGAGCTGCTTGCGCCCGAGTCCGGACGCGGGCTGCAACGGCTTCCGGAGCCCAGCCACGGCGACGTCTACCTCGACTTCGAGGGTGACCCCTGGGCCGACGACGGGCAGGGGCGCGAGTACCTCGCCGGGCTCTGGGACCGCACAGGGACGTTCACCTCGTGGTGGGCCCACGACGCAGCCGCGGAGCAACTGCTCGTCGAGGACCTCGTCGACGAGCTGATGCGACGCTGGGACGCCGACTCGCAGATGCACGTCTACCACTACGCCGCCTACGAGCGGACCGCCCTGGCCCGGCTCACCGGCCACTACGGCACGCGTGAGGCCGAGCTCGACCAGCTGTTGCGCGCCGAGCGACTCGTTGACCTGTATGCGGTGGTGCGGCAGGGCGTGCAGGTGAGCAAGCCCTCGTACTCGATCAAGAAGCTCGAGGACTTCTACTGGGGTCACACCCGCAGCGCCGGGAGCGGCGAGGCGGTCGGCAGTGCGATGGACTCGGTCATCGAGTACGAACGCTGGTTGGTCGAGCCCGACCAGTCGATCCTCGACCGGATCGAGGCGTACAACCGCGACGACGTGCGTTCGACCCACGACCTGCACGCATGGCTCGAGGGCCTGCGGACGGAGCTGGCCGGCCAAGGTCATGCGCTCACGCGACCGCAGCCTCCGGAGCCCAAGGAGGTCACCGAGGTCGAGCGCGCCGAGGCCGTGCTGTCGTCGCAGCTGGTCGACACCGGCGACGAGCTGCTCGCAGGGCTGGTCGGCTGGCATCGGCGTGAGGCACGGCCCGCGTGGTGGGAGTTCTTCCGCTACGCCGAGCTCGACACCGCCGAGCTGATCGAGGACGCCACCGCGATCGGAGGCGTCGGCGTGCCCACCCACGTGGGTGACGTCGCTCGCTCCAAGGTGTGGCGGTATCCGTTCCCGACCCAGGACTGCACGATGCCCGTGGGCCAGTCCATCCACGACGTCGACACCCATGCGGCGGTGGGCACCGTCGTGGGATACGACGGGGCCGAGGGGTGGATCGACCTGAAGATCGGCGCCAACAGGGATCCTGTCGTCCCGCGTGGCTTCGGCCCGCCCGGTCCGCTCAATGACGACCCGCTCCGCGATTCCATCGCGCGGACCGGCCGGTCAGTGCTCTCTGGTGAGGACGGCATGGCCGCGCGCTTGGTGGCGGGCGAGGTCCCAGCCGCCGGCGTGCTCGCGGTCAGACCGGGCGAGACTCCGGCGGATGCGGTCGTGCGCGTCGGCCTCGCCCTGGATGGTGAGGTGCTCGCTGTGCAGGGGCCGCCCGGCACGGGCAAGACGTATGCCGCGGCCCACCTCATCCGCGCCCTCCTGGACTGTGGGAAGCGGGTGGGCGTCACCGCTCTTTCGCACTCGGTGATCAGGCACGTGCTCGACGAGGTCGGGCGCCCCAGCGTGCAGAAGATCAGCGGCGAGCTAGCAGCAGACCCCCACGGATTCGTGACGCAGGTGACGACCAACGACATGGTCACCGCCGCCCTTGGCAACGGTGCAAACCTGGTCGGTGGGACTGCGTGGCTCTGGGCGAGGCCGGAGATGCGCGCCTCGGTCGACGTGCTGGTGATCGACGAGGCCGGCCAGTTCTCGCTTGCAAATGCGGTGGCTACTGCACCTGCTGCCACGTCCCTCGTTCTGCTCGGGGACCCGCAACAGCTGACGCAGCCCACTCAGGCAACGCACCCGTACGGTGCCGGCATCTCGGCGCTCGAACACCTCATCGGCCCGCACGACACCGTGCCGGCCGACCGCGGAATCTTCCTCGGCACGACGTGGCGGATGCACCCCGCGGTCACCTCCTTCGTCTCCGAGCTCGCCTACGAGGACCGACTGAGGTCCGCGCCCGGACGCGAGCAGCAGCTCGTGTCAGGGGAGGGCGTCCTCTCGGGCGCAGGCCTGCGCTGGATCCCCGTCGCGCACGAGGGGTGCCAAGCCGAGAGCGACGAGGAGGCGGCCCTTGTGGCTGACCTCGTCAAGGACCTGCTCACGCGCACCTGGACCAACACCGACGGGGCCAACCAAGTGCTGACTCCGGGCGACATCCTCGTCGTGGCGCCCTTCAATGCCCAGGTGGCCAGGCTCCGGCTGGCGCTGCCTGACGACGTCCTGGTCGGCACGGTCGACAAGATCCAAGGGCGCGGGGCGGCCGTCGCCATCTACTCGATGGCAAGCTCCAGTGCCGCCGACGCTCCCCGTGGGGTCGACTTCCTCTTCGACCTGCACCGCCTCAACGTCGCAGTCTCCCGGGCCAAGGCCATGAGCATCGTGGTCGCCAGCCCTGCCCTGCTCGACTCGCCGGTCCACACCCCTGAGCAGCTTCGCGCCGTCAACGCGCTCTGCCGCTTTGCCGATGCCGCGGGGGGTTGACGCCAGCGCACTTGTCGTCTGAGGGGCAGTCGAATTGCGGGCCCGGCCCGGGCGCCTGTGTTGCACTGCCGGGCCAGACGGACGGCACGAGCGCCATTGGAGGTGACAGGGTCAAGGAAAAAGCGGCAAATCCGAAGATCCGGACGCTGAAACCGATACCGTCCGCGTGACGAGAAGGGGGAGCTGATGACCCAGCCCACGAAAAAGGCCGCATCTGCCAAGAAGGCCGCATCTGCCAAGAAGGCGTCACCGGCTACGAAGGCGTCACCGGCTACGAAGGCGACACCGGCCAAGAAGGCCGGCGCGACGAAGACGGCCGCGCCGGCCAAGAAGAGCGCCATTGCGCAGGCAGCGCCGGCCAAGACGGCCTTGGTCGCCAAGAAGGCGACCAAGCGGGCCGCATTCACCACGAAGGCCGCGGGTGCCGCCGCGGGTGCCGCCGTGGGTGCCGTCGAGTCCAAGTTCTTCCGCCGTGCGACCGAGCGGGCTCAGGCGATCGCGAGCGACCCCCAGAAGCTACGCGACATCGCAGACAAGGCTGGGCGTTCCGCGGCGATGAGGTCGGGACCGTTCGCGGACGTGTTGGAGGACTTCCGGGCGCTGATCAGGCTCGTCGTGGCGTACGCCCGCGGCAACTACCGTGCCATCCCGGCGGACTCCTTGGTAATCGTCGTGGCCGGACTCATCTACGTCGTGTCACCCGTGGACCTCATCCCGGACGCGATCGTCGGGGTCGGCCTGCTCGACGACGCTGCCGTCGTCGGGTGGGTCATCAAGACGGTGCGCGGTGAGCTCGACGCGTTCCGTGAGTGGGAAGCGGGCGCTACCGACTAGGTGTGGAATGGTGCCCAACATGAGCCACTTGTCCACGTCGAAGCTGCGAGATCGCGTCGTGTCCCGGCTGCTGCCCAACGTCGGGCTGGTTCTGTCGGTGGTCGGGGCGGTCGTCATCGTGGCGCTGCTGGTCGGCGTGGTGGGCATGATCGCCGGCTGGCGTCCCTCGAACCCGTTTGGCGAGAGGAGCGTCGACCGCACCGGCCCATCGGTGCTGCACTCCCTGACCAACCTCAGCGAATACCACGCGGCGAGCGCGTACTACGAGACCGTGGTCGACCTCGAGGGTGAGGCGAGTCGCCTGCCCGACTGGCTCAAGGGCGAACGCGTGCTCTACGTCGGCAAGGGCGACGTGGACGCGGTCGTCGACTTCGGCCAGCTCGACGAGGGGAGCGTCAAGGTCTCCAAGGACCGCACGTCGGTGACGGTCAGGCTGCCTGCGCCGACCATCGACAAGCCTCAGCTCGACTTGGCGACGAGCTACGTCGTCGAGCACGACCAGGGCATCGTCAACCGGTTCAAGGGTTCGGATGTCGAGCGCCGGGCCCAACTGAAGGCGGTCGACCAGATGACCGCCGCCGCCAACGGTGAGGACCAGCTGGTCGACCGGGCCAAGGAGAACACGAGCTCGATGCTCCGTGGCGTGTTCGGCTCGCTCGGCTTCACGAGCATCACGATCACCTTCGACGAGGACGCTGGCTGACCGCGGGGCTCGCTGCGCCTCGGTAGGTGACTATTCACGCCGATGCTGGGCCCTACAAGGGCCGCTCGGTTTCATCCTTTTGCACATGGAAGCGGAGCGATGGTCCGTCGATGAGCTTCGCAGGGAGCTCAAGCGATTTGAGTTCGAGTTGCGAGCGGCTGGTCTGCGCGAGTCTTCGATCCAGACGTACGTCGGCCGGAGTGAGACGTTCGTCCGTTGGCTCGACGGGGACTACCACCCACGGGGTCCGATTGCCGGCCCCAGCAGGCGCTAGGTGGTTGGCGTGTACCCGTAGTCCTCGAGCCGTCGCGCGCAGATCAAGCGCTCCTCGTCGGTGAAGAGGGTGCGAAACCGGTCCTGGACGACGTGCGCTTCAACGGTCAGGTCAAGGCGGTGTCTCTCCCACAAGGCCGTGAACCCGTCCGATGGTCGTGGAGTGTGGATCAGCCAACGGGCGGTATCCAACGGACCGCGATCCATGAGCATGCGTAGGAAGACCGTCGCGTTGTAGCCGGTCTGTTGCTTGGCATCCTGGTAGATGCCGTGCATTGCCTTGTTGAACTCGACCAGTACCGGATCGGGCGCCATGAACTGACGATAGTGGCGAGGTCAATCTCGAGCGTGGAGCGCGCGTGTGCCACGGAATCAGCAGGCAATTTCCCGAAATCGCCTGTCAACGGGCCGGTGGCAGCGTGACCCCGAACCCGGCCACGGCCAACCGCAGCAACACCTGACCCGGCGCCAGCAGGTCCGCAATCCGTGCGGCACTCAGCACTTCGAGCTCTGCCAAGCGGGCGGCATACGCATCTGAACCCTGGACCCGCGCGTGCTGCAGCTCCACCGTGTTGTGCCACACCTTCTGGCGGGCTTCGCGCAGGAATCGCTTGGAGGACAGGCGGTTCAGCGGTTGCAGCACCCGGTCGACCAGGGAGCGAGCGGACGCCGACCCCAGCTCGTCATCCTCTGCGGCGACCCGACCGGACAGCACGCCGTCGATCCGTTCGTGGTCACGCGCACGCCGCGCCAGCAACAGAGGATCCGAGAACGACGAGGAGGGGATCACCGCCAGCAACGCCTGCGGCAGGTCGTAGTTGATGTGCGCGTTGATCCCGAGCAGCACGTGCCGCAACGCAGGCAACGAAGGGGGCGCAGAGAAGGCCAGCTGCCAGGGCCGCGGCACCAAGGGACTCCCAGCGAGGTCCAGATCCAGAGCCGAGAGGTACAGGTCGGCGAACACCACGTCCCACTCCTCGACCCACTCCGGGTCCTCGAACTGGGCATCCTCGATGGCCGCCCCGACAGCCAACGTCGTCCGCCTGTACGTCGAGAGGAACAGCCGCTGCGCCGACCGCTCGGGAGGGAGGGCCACGAGCCGGGCATCCATGGCAGCAACCACATCGGCGATGTCGCGAGTGGGCATCCGAACCCCCTGACTGCGTGGGCCTTCGCGCTCTAGTATCGATCTCGTCGCTGGCGGTTGCCAGCGACGAGCGCTGGCGCTTGCCAGTGCCCCAGGCCAGCGGACAAGGCCCGCGCCCGAGGCCGGCGGTTGCCAGCCCCGAGGCCAGCGCCGGGAAGCGGGTGCGCAGTGGCACGTCGACGCATGAGTCACCACAGTCCACGCGACTTCGACCCTGTCGCCCTGGGGCGTCTTGAGACCCAGGCGTGGGCGAGCTACTACCGCCATGAGTGGGGGAGGGCGCTGCGGGCCTTCGTCGGCATGATCGACCAGGGCTTCGGCCTCGGACCGCGGTTGACGCTCGTCGGCGCGTGGCACGTGCTGCGGGCCAACCAGGCGTGGGCTCCCGTGCCCGACAACGACCCTGACGCCGCGCGCACCTCCATGCGCCGGTTCTACGAGCTCGTCCGCGCGCACTCCGACCTGACTTTCGACCCCACGCGCGCCGCCGAGCTGGAGGTGGAGTGGTGGCGCCTCCACCGAGCCCACCAACGCGGCGACGCCGCGCAGCCAGACCCTGCAACCAGGCCAGACCTCGAACGCTCCCTCGTCGACCTCTACTCCTACGTCTACTCGGCCCCTCCCGAGACGATGCAGGAGGCGGCCCGGTGGCGGGCCGAGGCGATGGACCTGTCCGACGCCTGGGTGGCCGGGGGGTGCGACCTCGCCGACCCGCGGCTCGCCGCCGAGAGGCGCGCGTTGGTCGCCTCCTACGCCGCCCTGCTGGACGCCGTGCAGAGGGTGCCGGCATGAGCCGGGCCAGGGACCGCGACGACCGGGTCCTGCCCACCACGCGCGGACTCTCGGCGTTCATCGCGCCGTTCCTCATCGCGGGCTTCGTCCTCCTCTACGTCCTCCCCGGCGAGACGGGTCGCCTCTGGGCGTGGCCGATCCAGTCGCACCTAACGTCGATGCTGCTCGCGTCCGCCTACCTCGGCGGCTGCTACTTCTTCCTCCGCGTCCTCCTCGTCGAGCAGCGCTGGGCCGCCGTGCGCGCCGGCTTCGTCTCGGTCGCGCTGTTCGCCGCGCTGCTGGGCGTCGCCACCATCGAGCACTGGGACAAGTTCTCGCACGGCAACCCCGCCTTCTGGCTCTGGGCCGGGCTCTACTTCTCAGCGCCGCTCCTGGTCGTGGCGGCCTGGCTGGCCAACCAGCGGTATGCCGCGCGTCCGGCTCCCGACGAACCCCGCCTCGGGCACGTGGCTCGGGTGGTCGCGGCGGGGACGGGCGCGCTGGCAGTCCTGACGGGGGCCTGGCTCTTCCTCGCGCCGGAGCGCGCGATCGGCGTCTGGCCGTGGGCGCTCACGCCGCTGACCGCCAAGGTCGTGGGGGCGACCTTCTGCCTCGGCGCGGCCGGGCTCGTGGTGCTGCTCGATGGCCGCTGGGAGTCGGTACGGCTGATGCGCCGGGTCCAGCTCGTCATGTTCGTGCTCATCGCCGGGGCGGTGTTCCGGGCCCGGCAGGAGTTCCTCACCGACCGTCCGCTGACCTGGGTGATGGGTGCGGGCTTCGTCGCCCTGTTCGTGGCGTCGCTCGTCTCAGCGGTCGTGGACTGGGTGCACCAGCGCAACCACGGCCGGCACGCCCTCCATCCGCAGCCCCACTGACGGGCGATCACCCCGACCCGTTGACCAGCCCGGTCTCGTAGGCATAGATGACCGCCTGCACGCGGTCGCGCAGGCCCAGCTTCATGAGCACGCGGCCGACGTGCGTCTTCACCGTGGTCTCGGAGACGAACAGCTCCTCGGCCAGCTCGGCGTTGGTCAGGCCACGGGCGAGCAGCGCCAGCGTCTCGAGCTCTCGTGGGGTCAGCGAGGCCAGCCGCTGCTGCGCCTCTCCGTCCACGACCCGCGGCCGCGCGAGGTACGACTCGATCATGCGCCGCGTCACCGTCGGCGCGAGCAGGGACTCGCCGGCGTGCACCGCCCGGATCCCCGCCACGAGCAGCTCCGGCTGGACGTCCTTCAGCAGGAACCCGCTGGCCCCCGCCCGCAACGCCTCGTAGACGTACCCGTCCATGTCGAACGTCGTGAGCATGACCACGCGGGTCTCCCGCGGACCCTCGGCGAGGAGCCGCCGCGTCGCGGCGATGCCGTCCATGCCCGGCATACGCACGTCCATGAGCACCACATCCGGCTGGAGCGCCGCCACCTGGGCCACGGCTTCCTCACCATCGGAAGCCTCGCCGACGACGCGGAGGTCAGGCTCGAACTCGAGGATCATCCTGAAGCCGGCCCGCACCAGTGCCTGGTCGTCGACGATCAGCACCCCGATCGTCGACGACGGCTGCCCCGACGGGTTCGACGCCGCCGAGCTCACGCCGGCTCCAGCGGCAGCGTCGCCACGAGCTCGAAGCCGCCCTCGGGCCTGACCCGCGCGACCAGCGAACCGCCATACACCGCAACGCGTTCGCGCATCCCGAGCAGGCCGCTGCCCGGCTCGGGGGAGTGGGCCCCACTCACCGGCGGCTGCCCGTCGTCCCGCACCGCCAGCTGGATCTCTTCGACGCCGTAGTCGATGGCCACTGCCGCGCTGCGCGCGTTGCGTGCGTGGCGGAGCGTGTTCGTCAGCCCTTCCTGCACGAGCCGGTATGCCGTGAGGTCCAGACCCGGTGCGAGGGCCTGGACTGCACCGGTCACCTGGAGGTCGACCGGCAGCCCGGCGGTGCGGAACTTCTCCGCCAGCCGGTCCAGCTGGTCGAGCCCGGGTGGCGGCTCCAGCTGCACCTCTTCGCCGGACTGGCGCAGCACGCCCACCATCCGGCGCATCTCGGACAGCGCCTCCCGCCCCACGGCCTCGACGGTCTCCAGCGCCTCCCGCTCCGCCGCCTGCTCCGACGTCAGGCGGCGGCGCACCGCCGAGGCCTGGACGGTCATGACGCTGACGCTGTGCCCGATGACGTCGTGCAGCTCGCGGGCAATGCGGTTGCGTTCCTCGGCCACCGCCTGGGACGCCCGCTGCTGCCGGTTCACCCGCCGCTGCTCGGTGTTGAGGAGCGTGAGGCGGACCAAGGCGCCGACCAGCCAGGCGATGACCGACGGAGCCAGCCAGATGAGGGTGAGCAGACGCTCCTTGAGGGTGGCGTGCACGCCCGTCGGGTCGAGGGTCGACCACGACAGCCAGAACGCCGCGGCCAGCACGAGTCCCCACCACGCGACCCGGGACGGCAGCCGCCGGCCGACGGTGTACGTGGCGACCAGCATCGGCAACATCACGCCGTTTCCCTCAGGCGCCCCGACCACTGCGAACTCGGCGGTGCTCGCAACGAGGATCGCCCCCTGGCACGCAAGGGGACTCACGCGGCGACCCGCGAGCAGGACTGCCGTCACGGCATACAGGATTGCTTGGGCCCACAGCGGTCCCTGGCGGTGGGTCGAGGCGAACCCCCACCACGCCTCCAGCTGACCGAGGACTCCGACCACCACGGCGACGGTGATGTCGAACGCCCAGTTCCTGCGCGTCACGAACCGAAGGTACGCCCGTCCGGACGGCCGCACGTCCTCCTTGCGGAGGATGCGCGAATCCTCATGTCGGGCACCGCGATTTCGTTCCCGCGCAGGACGACGCCGCCGGAGCGGGTTCCTAGCGTCGTGGAGGTCGACACCACGACGGGTCGACACCACCACGGGGAGGAACCATGAACACCATTCCACGCAGCGCCGGCATCGGGCTCCTGGTCTATGCGATCGGCACCACGGTCGGCTTCGCCGGGGCAGGTGGTCCGGGGGGCGACTACGAGGCCGATATCGTCGCGGGTTACGTCGACCCCAGCCACTACGCGACGTCGCTCGGCTTCTGGTACCTCGGTGCGCTCGCGGCGCTCGGGCTCCTCGCGTTCGGCCACGGGCTGCGGCGGCTGGGAGGTGTCGTGGGGGAGACGGCCTGGGGTCTGTCGGTGGCGGGCGCGGCGATCAGCGTGGTCGGCGCCTTCGTCGGCGGCGGTCTCGTCACGGCCCTGGCGGAGGGAGGCGACCCGGTCCGGCAGGGCGTGCCCCACCCCGTCGTCTACACGATCAGCGAGATCGGCAACCTGCTGGCGCTGTGCGGGCCGGGCTTCTTCACGGGTGTCCTGGCAATCCTGTTGGCGGCACGGGCGGCCCTGCCGCGGTGGCTGGCCGTGTTCTCGGCCATCGCGGGTCTCTGCGGGATCCTGCTGCCGTTCTACTTCACCATCCCCGTCTACCTGGTGTGGGCGCTGGTCTTCGGCGGTCGGCTGGTCGTGCGCGGAGTTCGTCGCAGTGAGGGCGCGGACGTCGTCCTGAGCACCTCCGTCGCCTGACCACCCGGAGGACCTCGGTGCGCCGGCCGACCGGCGCACCGAGGTCAGTGCGCAGTCACGGCCTGGGGTCGCGGTCGGTGTCCTCGCGCCGCGCGATCCGGCTGTCCGACCGCACGATCGAGATCACCAGGGCGGCTCCGCCCAACGCTGCCAGCAGGAAGAACACCATGGCGATGGCGGGGTAGCCCAGGATGCGGTTGTCGGTGGGCACCTGCATCATGAGCGCCGCCCCCACCACGAGGGCCGCCATGACGATCCCCATCGTGAGCCGGTTCGCGAGCCGCTGGAGCACGTGCAGGAAGCGCGCCTCGTCGAGCGCGTCGACCCGCAGCGAGAAGTTGCCGCCCGCGAGGTTGTCCATGATGGCGTTCGCCCGCCGGGGGAAGTTCGCCGTGAACTCCTTGGCGTCGATCGCCGCCGCCATCAGTCCCGAGGCCGACACGGACAGCCCACTGCCCATGATGTCCGCGACGTTCTCGCGGATCGCGTCGGCCGGCACGAAGGTGGGATCGAGGTGCTTGGTGACCTGGTCGAGGTTGAGCAGCGCCTTGCCCACCATGGTCATCTCCGGCGGCGGGCGCAGCCCGTGAACGCCCGACAGGCGACTCAGCTCCACGAGGACGGCACCGGCCTGCACCTGCTGGCCCAGCGACACCACCCGTGCCACCAGGGCCGCAGCCTCGTCGCGGAACCGACCCGCGTCATACCCCTCCAGCTGCTGGCCCATCGAGGCCAGCACCATCGCGGCTCCCTCGCCGTCGGCGTCGCTGATCGCGAGCAGCAGCTTCACGATCTGGTCCTGGACCCGCGGCGGGACGGTCGCCACCATGCCGAGGTCGATGAGCCCGAGCCGGCCGTCCGGGGTGAGCAGGACGTTGCCGGGATGGGGGTCAGCGTGCAGGAAGCCGTCCACGAGGATCATCCGCAGGTATGCCGCGAAGAGCTCGCGCACGAGCGGCTCACCGTCGAGCTCCATGAGTCCCAGCGGACCGATGTCGGTGACCTTGCGGCCCGGCACCAGGTCCATCGTGAGGACGCGCCCGCTGGTGTAGTCGGGAACCGGTTGGGGGACCACGAGTCGTGGATAGTCCGCCGTGAGCTCGCCGAGGCGCACGAGGTTGGCCGCCTCCCGCTGGTAGTCCAGCTCGCCCGCGAGCGATCGACGGAAGTGCGTCAGCAGCTGGCCGAAGCCGTAGCGACGACCGAGGTCGGTGTGGTCGTCCGCGAAGGCGGCGATGCGCCCCAGGACCTCCATGTCGTCGCGCACCACCTCACGCACGCCGGGCCGCTGCACCTTGACCACGACCTCACGGCCGCTGGGCAGCACCGCCCGGTGGACCTGGCCGAGCGACGCCGCGGCCATGGGCGTCTGCTCGAAGGACGCGAAGGCGTGCCGGATCGAGACGCCCAGCTCGTCCTGCACGGTCTGCTCGACCTGCTCGTACGGGAAGGGCTCGACCTTGTCCTGCAGCCGCGTGAGCGCCTCGGTGTAGGCGGGCGGCAGCAGGTCGACCCGGGTCGAGAGGAGCTGCCCGAGCTTGACGTAGGTCGGGCCCATGGCCTCGAGGTCGTCAGCCAGGGACTCTGCCGCGGACAGATCCCCGGCAGGCTGCTGGTCCTCGACGAGGAACTCGTCGAACCCCACGCCGCTGACCAGGTCGGACCGGCCGTGCCGGACGAGCAACCGGGCGAGCGCGGCGTAGCGGACGGCGGTGGGCAGGTCGGACAGCGCGCTCATGGCGCCATCCTTGCAGGTCAGGGACGCGGGACCCCACACGCCCTGCACGCCCCGTTCGCGCCCCGCAGGGGCCCGGAGCGCGCGCCCGGGCGACGCGGCATACGGTTGAAGCATGGACTACCGATACCTGGGCAACAGCGGACTCAAGATCTCCGAGATCACCTACGGCAACTGGCTCACCCACGGCTCGCAGGTCGAGAACGACGTCGCGGCACAGTGCGTCGCTGCCGCGCTCGACGCGGGGATCAGCACCTTCGACACCGCCGACGTCTACGCGAACACCAAGGCCGAGACCGTCCTCGGCGAGGCGCTCAAGGGCGAACGGCGCGAGAGCCTCGAGATCTTCACCAAGGTCTACTGGCCGACCGGGCCTGGCGGGAAGAACGACACCGGCCTGTCGCGCAAGCACATCATGGAGTCGATCAACGGCTCGCTGCAGCGACTCCAGACCGACTACGTCGACCTCTACCAGGCGCACCGCTACGACACCGAGACGCCGCTCGAGGAGACGATGACGGCGTTCGCCGACGTCGTCCGCCAGGGCAAGGCGCTGTACATCGGCGTGAGCGAGTGGACGGCCGACCAGATCCGCGAGGGCGTCGCGCTGGCTCGTGAGCTGAACATCCAGCTCATCTCGAGCCAGCCGCAGTACTCCATGCTGTGGCGCGTCATCGAGGACGAGGTCGTCCCGGCGTGTGAGGAGCTGGGGGTCAGCCAGATCGTCTGGAGCCCCATCGCGCAGGGCGTGCTCTCCGGCAAGTACCAGCCTGGCCAGCCGGCGCCCGAGGGGTCGCGGGCTGCGGACGAGAAGGGGGGCGCCGACATGATCAAGCGGTTCATGAACGACGACGTGCTCACCCGCGTCCAGGGCCTGGCGCCGATCGCCTCGGAAGCGGGGCTGACCATGGCCCAGCTCGCCGTCGCGTGGGTGCTCCAGAACCCGAACGTCGCCGCCGCCCTCGTCGGCGCCTCGCGACCGGAGCAGGTCCACGAGAACGTCAAGGCCGCGGGCGTGAAGCTCGAGCCCGCCGTCATGAAGCAGATCGACGACGTGCTCGGCGACATCGTCGAGCGCGACCCGGGCAAGACCAAGGAGACCGCGCCCAAGAAGCGCGTCGCCTGAGTTCTCGGTGGTCACCTGAGATGGTGACCGCCGGACGACCGAGGGGTATGCCGCGTGGTCGCCACGCGGCGTACCCCTCGTCGTTCCCTGGGTGGGCCCCGGCCTCTTTCCCTGGGCGGCTCCCGGCCTCTTTCCCTGGGGCGGCTCCCGGCGTCTGTCCACAGGAGGTTCGGCGTTGCCTGGCCTCTTCCACAGGTTGGGGCTTGGGGGTTGTCTTCCAACCCGTCATGTGCAGGCGAAAAGCGTTGCAGCACAGAGGAACTGGCCGTCGGTCGGACTCGGGGTGGCTGTCGGTGGTCTCTCATAGTGTTGTGGTCATGCAGGGGGATCTGACGTTGACTCAGCACCGCGAGCGGCTCGGCGCCGCGCGCGAGTCGCTGGGTGCCCTGAGCGAGGTGCTGTGGCAGGTCCCGTCCGGCGGCGGGCCCGACGGGCTGGCCGGGCTCTTGTCGGAGGTCGACGCGTTGGGCGCGGCGTGTGACCTGGCGCGGGTGAGCGTGACCGCGGAGGCGATGGGCCGGGGCGAGACCTCCGATGGCGCGGCGGCGTTGACGGTCACGCAGTGGGTGCGGTGCCACGCCCCGTCGACCAGGGCCGGTGGGGCGCGGCAGGTGGTGGAGCTGGCGGCGGCGTTCGGAAAACCCGTCAACGCGCCGGTGCGGGCTGCCGTGGAGGCGGGGGTGTTGCCGGTGCGGTCCGCGGCCGCGGTCGTGGTCGAGGCCGACAAGCTGCGGCCGGCGCTGGCCGACGGCGCGGAGCCGCACGTCCTGCGTGGCCTCATCGACCTCGCCGCCGCCGACGGTCCGCGCGCCTGTCGCCGACTGCGGCCCGCGCTGCTGGCCAAGTACGGGCGGGACGGGCAGCTGCAGCTCGAGCAGGACGCCGCGGCCCGGTTCGTGAGCTTGTCGCAGCCGGTCGAGGACGGCACCGGGATCGCGGAGTACCGGCT
>NZ_JBFUEO010000019.1:0-72424 GCF_056403935.1 Pedococcus sp. P2_E4
GGCACCGGCCGAGCCCGAGCCCGCGCCGGCACCGACGGAGCCCGAGCCCGCCCCAGCGACCGAGCCTGAGCCTGCGCCGACCCCGGCCCCCAACCCGGCGCCGTCCACCAACGACCCCCAGGAGCCCGGTGGCGGTGACGGACCACTGACGCCGGGCGAACCGCAGCGGCCTGGATCGCCCGGTGGGCCGCTGGACCCCTCTCAGCGCCCCGAGGACACGGACACGACGCCCCAGGTGCCGTCCGACCCGACGGCGGAGGACGGCGGCTCCGACGGGCCGGCGGCTCCGCCGGAGGTCGACGTGCCGCCCGACTTCGACGATCCGACCGCTGGTGACCACCCCACGGAGGAGCAGGACACCGCCTCTGGAGCCGACACGGTGGCCACCGCCGAGGGCGACACGGCTGCCGGCGGTCCGACCGAGGAGCGTGAGTCTTCCGGAAACCAGGCTGACGGAGGGCTGAGCGAGGGAGGGCCGACCCAGCAGGGCGAGCCGCAGTCGGACACTCCCACCCCGGGCGGGGACCAGCCGGATGACGGCGGCCCCGCGCAGGTCCCGACCGACGAGCCGGGGAGCACGAGCACGCCGGAGCCGGGCCCCGACGCCGAGACCGACCTCGGCGACACCGCGCCCAAGGAGCTGCCGCCCTTCGGGCGCAGCTGACCCCACCGCATACGCCTGGCTGGGTCGTCTCCACACGACGAAGGGCGCCTCCCGGCGGGAGGCGCCCTTCGTCGTCTGGTCAGTCCTTGATCTCGGCGATCACCGCGCCGTTGGTCACCGTCTGGCCGACCTCGGCAGCGAGACCGGTGATGGTGCCGGCCTTGTGGGCGTTGATCGGCTGCTCCATCTTCATCGCCTCGAGGACCACCACGAGCTCGCCCTCGGCGACCTGCTGGCCCTCCTCGACGGCGATCTTGACGATGGTGCCCTGCATGGGCGCGGTGAGCGAGTCGCCCGAGGCGGCCGCCCCCGACTTGGACCCACCAGAGCGTCTCGGCGCCTTCTTCTTCGCGGCGCCGCCGCCCCCGCCGAGCGCGAGCCCGCCGGGCAGGACGACCTCGAGCCGCTTGCCGCCGACCTCGACGACCACGGTCTGGCGTTCGCCGGACTGCTCCGGCGCGTCAGGGGTGGAGCCGTTGTAGGCCGGGATCTGGTTGTCGAACTCGGTCTCGATCCAGCGGGTGTGCACCGAGAACGGTTTGTCGCCCTCGGGTGCGAAGGCGGGGTCGGCCACGACCACGCGGTGGAACGGCAGCACGGTCGGCATGCCGTCGACCGTGAACTCGGCCAGCGCGCGCCGGGACCTCTCGAGGGCCTGGTGGCGGTCGCGGCCGGTCACGATGAGCTTGGCCAGCATCGAGTCGAAGGCTCCGCCGATCACGTCCCCGGCGACCACGCCCGAGTCGAGCCGGACGCCCGGGCCCGACGGCGGCTCGAAGACCGCGACGACACCCGGAGCCGGCAGGAACCCGCGCCCGGCATCCTCGCCGTTGATGCGGAACTCGAACGAGTGGCCGACGGGAGCGGGGTCGTCGTAGCCGAGGGGCTCGCCGTTCGCGATGCGGAACTGCTCGCGGACCAGGTCGATGCCGGTGACCTCCTCGGTCACGGGGTGCTCGACCTGCAGGCGGGTGTTGACCTCGAGGAACGAGATCGTGCCGTCCTGCCCGACGAGGAACTCGCACGTGCCGGCGCCGGTGTACTTCGCCTCGGTGAGGATCGCCTTCGAGGCGCGGACCAGCTCGGCATTCTGCTCGTCGCTGAGGAACGGCGCGGGCGCCTCCTCGACGAGCTTCTGGTGGCGGCGCTGGAGCGAGCAGTCACGGGTGGAGACGACGACGACGTTGCCGTGCTGGTCGGCCAGGCACTGGGTCTCGACGTGCCGCGGCTTGTCGAGGTAGCGCTCGACGAAGCACTCGCCGCGGCCGAAGGCAGCCACGGCCTCGCGGGTGGCCGAGTCGAACAGCTCGGGGATCTCCTCCAGGGTGCGCGCGACCTTGAGGCCGCGACCGCCGCCACCGTAGGCGGCCTTGATGGCCACCGGGAGACCGTGCTCCTTGGCGAAGGCGATGATCTCGTCGGCGTCGTCGACCGGGTCGGGGGTCCCGGGGACGAGGGGCGCGTTGGCGCGGGCGGCGATGTGGCGGGCCTTGACCTTGTCGCCGAGCGAGTCGATCGCCTCGGGCGACGGGCCGATCCAGGTCAACCCGGCGTCGATGACGGCCTGGGCGAAGGAGGCGTTCTCGGCGAGGAAACCGTAGCCGGGGTGGACGGCGTCGGCGCCGGACTTCCTCGCGACGTCCAGCAGCTTCTCCTGGACGAGGTAGGAGTCGCCCGGGGTCGCGCCGCCCAGGGCGTAGGCCTCGTCTGCCACCTTGACGTGCAGGCCGTCCCGGTCCGGGTCGGCATAGACCGCGACCGAGCCGATGCCGCTGTCCGCACAGGCACGGGCGATGCGTACGGCGATCTCGCCGCGGTTGGCAATGAGGACCTTGGTGATCGGACCGGAAGATGGCGCCATGCGCCGGAGCCTAGCCCGTTTCCGTGACGTCACAGGCACCCGTCGGGTGTGGCCTCGCCAACACTGCGGCGCCTGTCCGAGTGCCCCGCCGACCTGGTCCAGCGGTCCCTGGTGTCGCGCCCGTCGTACGCGTGGAGCACCCGTCCGTCCCGGGGCGGGCGGGACGGCCCGGGCTGGCGAATAGGGTGTGCGGCATGAGCGGTGCGGATGGTGCGCAGTCGATGCGCGAGATCGAGGACGGCGTCAAGCGGGACTTCTCGGCGGCGATGTCCTACGGCGACTACCTGGGGCTCGACACGCTGCTGTCGGCCCAGTTCCCGCGCAGTGAGCCACCCCAGCACGACGAGCTGCTGTTCATCATCCAGCACCAGACGTCCGAGCTCTGGCTCAAGCTGTTGCTGCACGAGCTGCGGTCGGCCCGCGGGCTGCTGGCCGCCGACGAGCTCGCCCCCGCCCTCAAGCGGCTGGCTCGGGTCAAGCGGATCCAGGAGGTGCTGACCCACCAGTGGTCGGTCCTGGCGACCCTCACCCCGAGCGAGTACGCCGAGATCCGGCCCTTCCTGGCCACCAGCTCGGGGTTCCAGTCGTGGCAGTACCGCGCCGTGGAGTTCCTGCTGGGCAACAAGAACGCCGACATGGTCGCCGTCTTCGACCACGACGAGACCGCCCGGGGCATGCTGGCCCAGCTGCTCGTCGAGCCGAGCCTGTACGACGAGTTCCTGCGCTACCTGTCCCGGCACGGCTACGCCGTCCCGGCCGAGCTGCTCGACCGCGACTTCTCCCAGCCGTACCAGCTCCACGAGTCACTCGTGGACACGTTCGCCGGGGTCTACGCCGCGCCGGCCCAGCACTGGGGCGTCTACGAGACCTGCGAGGAGCTCGTCGACGTGGAGGACAACTTCCAGCACTGGAGGTTCCGGCACCTCCAGGTGGTGACGCGGACCATCGGCCACAAGCGGGGCACCGGCGGCTCGTCCGGCGTCGACTTCCTGCGCCGCGCCCTCGACCTCACCTTCTTTCCCGAGCTGTACGCCGTCCGCACGCGCGTCTGACGGCATACTCGCGCCATGGCTCGGGTGATCCACACGGCGCAGGCGCTGGTCGACGAGGTGGTTGAGGTCGCCGCCCTGCCCGTGCGCGGCGGCAACGCCGTGGCCCAGACCTACGAGCGGTATGCCGGGGGCGCGGTGAACATCCTCGTGGCCGCCGCGCGGTCCGGGGCCGAGGCCGTGCTGGCCGGGTCCGTGGGGACGGGGTCCAACGGCGACCTCGTGCGCGCGGCGCTCGCGGCCGAGGGGGTGCTCGTGAGCAGCCCCGCCGTGGAGGGGCTCGACACCGGCATCTGCTTCGTCATGATCGAGCCGACCGCGGAGCGGACCTTCGTCACGACGCAGGGCGCCGAGCGGCGGATCAGCGTCGAGAGCCTGTCGACCGCCGCCCCCGCACCGGGCGACCTGGTGTGCCTGAGCGGCTTCTCGCTCGTCGGCCTGACCCGTGACCCGTTGCTGGCGTGGCTCGACGGTCTCGACCCCGAGGTGGTCGTCGTCCTCGACCCCGGCGCCGCGTTCGCCGAGCTCGAGCCGGGTCTGAAGCAGCGCGTGCTTCGCCGCACCAGCGTCTGGTCGAGCAACGCCGAGGAGGCCACGGCGCTCACCGGGGTCGACGACCCTGCGCAGTCGGTGGCCGAGGCCGCGACCAGGCTGCCGCCCGGATCCGTGTGCATCGTGCGAGACGGGCCGCAGGGCTGCTGGGTGCTCGACACCGCCGGTGGGTCCGCCCCGACGCACCTGCCCGGCTACCCGCAGGAGCCGGTCGACACCAACGGCGCCGGTGACACGCACACCGGCGTCCTCGTGGCCTGCCGGGCCGCCGGAGCGTCCTGGACCACCGCGGCGACGCGGGCCAACGCGGCAGGTGCGATCAAGGTGACCCGCAGGGGCCCGGCGACCGCCCCGACCGCCGAGGAGATCGACGCGTTCCTCGCCAGGGTGGGTGACGGCACCTGACCGGGAAAGGTTCGCGAGCCCTCGTGATCTCAGCCCCGGCTCAGGCCCAGGCGGCAGCCACCTCGGACGCAGCCAGGGCGCTCGCGGCGGCGCAGACGACCACGTAGGAGCCGATCCACAGGACCCTCGGGACCCGCGTCAGGGCGGCGAGCACGGCAGGGTCACTCGCCCGGTCGCGGGACCGCGCCGCGGCGCCGAGGTGCCGCCACGCCCCGACCAGCAGCACGATGCCGCAGCCGACGAGCACCTGGGCCTGCAGCGCGTCGTCGCGCCACCACCACAGGGCTCCCGTGGTGGCGAGGGCCACCAGCATGACCACGGCGGTGAGCAGCGAGCGCACTCGGACGAGGGCGAGGAGCAGGACGACGAGCGTCAGGCCGATGACCGGCGCGGCCCACCCGGAACCCGCGGTCCACACCATCGCCGCCCCGACGACGGCCGGCGCCGGGTAGCCCGCCCACGTCGACAGCACCCTGCCGACGCCTCGGGTCGGTCCCACCGTGACCGCGTGGCCGGACATGTCCCCCCGCAGCACGAACCCCGTGAACCGCCGCCCGACGGCCATGCCCACGAGGGCGTGCCCGAGCTCGTGGACCAGCGTCACCGCGAGTCGCAGCACCTGCCAGACGGGCGGCACGGCCACCACGAGCAGGGCGGCGACCAGCGCGACGGTCACCGCCGGGGCGCCCATCGCGACCTCGGCGGTCGCGGGCACCGTCCGTGATCGCAGGAGCTCCCAGTCCACGGCGGCGAACCTAGCCGACGTCGCTGGGCGCCCGCTGTGGTGGGCCCCTGACGCCGGCGTGCAGCCGTCCTAGCCGCCGCGGACGTCGTGGGTGGCGACCAGCTCGTCGTAGATCGCGTCGAGGCGCGCGTCGACGGTGCGCCGGCCGGGGTCGGCGTCGTGCCACTCGACGATCTCCTGGGCTCCCTGCCGGAACGGCACGCGCGCAGACCAGCCGGGGACGAGGGACCTCACCTTGCTGTTGTCGAACACCATCGAGTGCGCCTTGTCGCCCAGCAGGCTGGCGCCGAAGTCCTCGTCGAGGGCTGCGACCGCATCCGAGGGCACGTGCACCAGGTGGGGCTCGACGCCCGCCGCCTCGGCCATGTCCAGGTAGATCCGGTTCCAGGTGGGTGCTTCGTCGCCGGTGATGTGGAACGCCTCACCGAGGGCTTCGCGCCTGCCGAGCAAGCCCGTGAACGCCCGCGCGAAGTCCGTGTGGTGCGTGATCGTCCACAGCGAGGTGCCGTCCCCGTGCACCATGACCGGCTTGCCCTGCCGCATCCGCTCCACCACGGTCCAGCCACCGCTGAACGGGGGCAGCGTGTGGTCGTAGGTGTGCGACGGGCGCACGATGGTCATGGGCAGCCCGCGTTCGCGGTACACCGAGACGAGCAGGTCCTCGCAGGCGATCTTGTTGCGGGAGTAAGCCCAGAACGGGTTGCGCAGGGGAGTGGACTCGGTCACCGGCAGGCGCGCCGGAGGCGTCTGGTAGGCCGACGCCGAGCTGATGAAGACGTACTGGCCCGTGCGTTCGCCGAACTGGTCGAGCTGCTGCTGGACGTGGTCGGGGGTGAACGACAGGAAGTCCACGACGACGTCGAACGTGCGGTCACCCACGACCTCGCGTACGGCGGCGGAGTCCCTGACGTCTGCGGTCAGGGACTCGGCCCCGGGGTGCGCCGGGTGGGTCGTGGACGTGCCGCGGTTGAGGATGCTGACCTCCCAGCCGTCAGCGAGGGCCTCGGCGACGCACGCCGAGCTGATCACGCCGGTGCCACCGACGAACAGGACTGTGCGAGCGGCCATGTCCCGAGCCTAGGACCAGGAAGGCGGACGCGCCGCCCGCGTGAGGGCGACCGCGCGGTGCCCCGGCCCGGGTCAGCCCAGCCGGTCGAGGTCCGCCCGGCAGCGGCGCTCGAACTCGCCCAGCTCGGTGAGCGCGTCCTCGAGGTCGCGGCGCCTCTGCTCGAGGTCGGCCCGTCGCTCGTCGATCTGGCTCAGGACGTACTCCAGCTGGCTCGCCTTGCCGCGCGGCCGGTCGTAGAGGTCGATGATCGTGCGGATCTCCTCGAGGGGGAACCCCAGTCGCTTGCCCCGCAGGATCAGGCCGAGCCGGGTGCGGTCGCGCCGGTGGTAGACCCGGGTGGTGCCGCGTCGTTCGGGGGTGACCAGCCCGAGGTCCTCGTAGTGCCGCACGGTGCGGTGGGTGACCCCGAACTCGTCCGCGATCTGCCGGATCGTCCAGGACTGCTGGAGGTCGGTGGGGGCGTGGGCTGGCATACCCGTGAGTATTGCTTTACGTTTACGTCAACGTCAAGCAACACACCACACCCACGGTATGCCGCGTGGCCGGGAGCACGTCTGTGATCGACGTGGTCTCGGTGCGCACCACGAAGGAGAACCGATGTTCGAGCTGAGCAAGGAGCACGAGGACTTCCGCAAGGTCGTCCGGGAGTTCGCCGAGGCCGAGGTCGAGCCGCACATCGCCAAGTGGGACAAGGACCACCACTTCCCGAGCGACCTCGTGCCCAAGATGGGCGAGCTGGGGCTCTTCGGCCTCGTCGTCCCCGAGGAGTTCGGCGGCATGGGCGACGACGGCGACTTCACGTCGCTCTGCGTGGCGATCGAGGAGCTCGGCCGGATCGACCAGTCGATCGGGATCACGCTGTCGGCCGGTGTCGGCCTGGGCATCAACCCGATCCTCACCTACGGCACGCAGGAGCAGAAGGAGCAGTTTCTCCCCGACCTCGTCGCGGGTCGCGCGCTCGCCGGGTTCGGGCTGACCGAGCCCGACGCGGGCTCCGATGCCGGCGCCACCCGCACCAAGGCCGTCCGCGACGGCGACCACTGGGTCGTCAACGGGTCCAAGGCCTTCATCACCAACTCCGGCACCGACATCACGTCGGTGGTCACCGTCACCGCCCGCACGGGCACGAACGACGACGGCTCCGCCCAGCTGAGCGCGATCATGATCCCTTCCGGCACACCGGGGTTCACGGTCGAGCCGGCCTACGACAAGCTCGGCTGGCACGCCTCCGACACCCACGGCCTGACCTTCGAGGACTGCCGGGTGCCTGCGGGCAACCTGCTCGGCAACGAGGGCGAGGGCTTCAAGCAGTTCCTCAAGACCCTCGACGACGGCCGCATCGCCATCTCCGCGCTCGCCGTCGGCATGAGCCAGCGCATGCTCGAGGAGACCACCGAGTACGCCAAGACCCGCAAGGCGTTCGGCAAGCCGATCGGCGTCAACCAGGGTGTGTCGTTCCAGATCGCCGACCTCGCCGTGATGGTCGAGGCCTCCCGCCAGCTGACCTATAAGGCTGCCTGGCTCAAGGACGAGCTGGAGCACGGCCGCCGCTCGGTCAAGGAGGTCAAGCAGGCCGCCGCGATCTGCAAGCTCTACTCGACCGAGGCCGCCGTCACGGCGACCCGCATCGCCACCCAGGTCTTCGGCGGCAACGGCTTCATGGAGGAGTACCCCGTCGCGCGCTTCTACCGCGATGCCAAGATCCTCGAGATCGGCGAGGGCACCTCCGAGGTGCAGCGCATGGTCATCGCCCGCCACCTCGGCCTGCCGACCGCCTGATCCCGTGGCAGCCGTCCCAGACGCAGCAACCCGACAGACAGTGCGAGAGGGTATGCCGGTGACCTCCACCTCCTCGTCAGGCACCCCGGTATCAGGCACCCCGGTGTCAGGCACCCCGGTGTCAGGCACCTCAGCGTCCACGCCCGCCCCGCCGTTCGCCGTCGGAGCGGACTCGGGCACTGACCCGAAGGTGACCGACGTCCGCGAGCGGCTCGCCGCGGCATACGAGGCGTCGGCGACGGCGCCGCACAAGGCGCAGGCCAAGCTCGACTCGCAGGGCAAGCTCTATGTCCGCGACCGGATCGCGATGCTCTTCGACGAGGGCAGCTTCGTCGAGGACGCACGCTATGCGAACGCGACGGCCACCGGGCTGCCCGCCGACGGCGTGGTGACCGGACGCGGCACCGTCGACGGCCGGCCGGCGATCGTCATCGCCAACGACCCGACCGTCAAGGCCGGGTCGTGGGGTGCGCGCACCGTCGAGAAGATCGTGCGCGCCACCGAGATGGCGCTGCGCGAGGAGCTGCCGGTCTTCTGGTTCGTCGACTCCGCCGGGGCGCGCATCACCGACCAGGTCGAGATGTTCCCCGGCCGGCGCGGCGCGGGGCGCATCTTCCACAATCAGGTCGCGCTGTCCGGCAAGGTGCCCCAGATCTGCTGCCTGTTCGGGCCGAGTGCTGCGGGGGGCGCCTACATCCCGTCGTTCACCGACCTCATCATCATGGTCGAGGGCAACGCCTCGATGTACCTCGGCAGTCCGCGCATGGCGGAGATGGTTGTGGGAGAGAAGGTTTCGCTCGAGGACATGGGCGGGGCCCGCATGCACTGCACCGTCTCGGGGGTCGGTGACCTGCTGGTGTCCGACGACGCCGAGGCGATCGAGATGGCGCGGCTCTACTTCTCCTACCTGCCGGCCAACTGGCGCTCGGACCTGCCGTCCTACGCGCCCGAGGAGCCCTCGGCGCCCCTGACCCGGCACACGGTGCCCGAGCGTGAGAGCCAGCCATTCGACATCCACGAGGTGATCGACGGCCTGGTCGACGACGAGTCCTTCTTCGAGGTCAAGCCGCTGTTCGCACCCGAGCTGGTCGTCGGGTTCGGGCGGATGGCCGGCGAGACCGTGGGCATCGTCGCGAACAACTCGATGGTCAAGGGTGGCGTGCTGTTCACCGACAGCGCCGACAAGGCAGCGCGGTTCATCTGGCTCTGCGACGCGTACTCCATCCCGCTCGTCTACCTCGCCGACGTCCCCGGCTTCATGATCGGCTCCGAGGTGGAGCGCGGCGGCATCATCCGGCACGGCGCCAAGATGGTGCACGCCGTGTCCTCGGCCACCGTCCCGCAGTTCTGCGTCATCGTCCGCAAGGCGTATGGCGCCGGCCTCTACGCGATGGGCGGTCCCGGTTTCGGACCCGACGCGACCATCGCGCTGCCGACGGCGCGGATCGCGGTCATGGGTCCCGAGGCGGCCGTCAACGCCGTCTACGCCAACAAGATCGCGGCGATCGAGGACCCGGCCGAGCGCGAGCAGTTCGTCCAGGACATGCGTCGCGAGTACGAGGAGGACGTCGACCTCGAACGACTCGCGGCCGACCTGGTGCTCGACCAGATCATCGAGGCCGACGCACTGCGCGGCGAGCTGCTGCTGCGGCTGCGCTACGCCAAGGCCAGGGACCGCCACTTCGCGACCAAGCGCCGCGACATCCCCCCGGTCTGAGCTGCCCGGTCCTTCCGGTCGGTATGGCGTGGTCAGGCTTCGCGGCGGCCCTGGGCGCCCTGGTGGGCCGGGTTGCGCAGCTCGCGCCACGGCAGGCCCACGTCGCCGAGCAGCTCACGCAGCAGCGGTAGCGACAGGCCGACGACGTTGCTCGGGTCTCCCTCGATGCCGGCCACGTAGGGAGCGCCCAGCCCGTCGAGCGTGAAGGCACCGGCGACCCGCAGCGGCTCGCCCGTGCCGACGTAGGCCGCGATCTCGTCCGCGTCCAGCCGTGCGAAGTGGACCGTGGTGGACGCCGTCGCGCCGAGGGTGGCGCCCGTGCCTCCCTCGGACTCCTCGCGGGTGTCGACGACCCAGTGCCCGGTGTGGAGCACGCCGGAGCGTCCGCTCATCAGACCCCAGCGGGCGATGGCCTCCTCGGGGGACGACGGCTTGCCGTGGACCTCGCCGTCGAGCTCGAGCACCGAGTCGCAGCCGACGACGACCGCGCCGTCGATCTGGCTGGCGACGTCCTCCGCCTTGGCCCGGGCCAGGACGAGCGCCAAGTCCTCGGCGGCGAGCTCGCCGTACCGCTCGCGGGCCTCGGCCGTGACCGCGGGCTCGTCGACCGCGCTGACGACCACGCTCACGTCGACACCTGCCGCGGTGAGCAGCTTCTTGCGGGCGGGGGAGGCGGAGGCGAGGACGAGGTGCGTGGTCACGCGCCCCAAACTACTGGCTCAACCGAGGCGGTCGTCCACGAAGCACCAGCGCCACGACTCACCCGGCTCGAAGCTGCGCATCACCGGGTGGTCGCTCTCGCGGAAGTGGGCCGAGGCGTGCTTCTGCGGGGACGAGTCGCAGCAGCCGACGTGGCCGCAGTCGAGGCACAGCCGCAGGTGCACCCAGGTCGTGCCGTCGCGCAGGCACTCCTCGCACCCGTGTGGGCTGGTGGGCGCCACGAACCGGTCGTGGTGGGCAGCCAGGTGCTCGCACTCGTCCTCGGAGCGCTCGGGCGGCAGCAACGGGTCCTCGCGCAGCTCGTCGGAGCGCTCCTCGATCCGGTCCAGCATCGACTCCTCGATGTCGAGCTGGGCGAAGACGTGGCCCAGGACCTCCTGGTCGACGGTGCCGGCGTCGCGGATCCGCAGGAGCTCCTCGCGCTCGGCCCCCAGCATGACGAGCCGCACCCGGCGGTAGGTCGCGCTCGGCGTCTCGACCGCGTCGGCCCGGCCCTGGCCGAGCCGCTCCCAGACGATGTTGGTGCGGTTCTCGGCCCGTTGGCGCAGCGTCTCGATGATGTCGTCGTCGGCGTCGTCGCAGTCCTCGAGCGCCTTGAGCCCGGCCGCGACGGACGCCTGGAGGATGGTCGCCTCCTGGAGGGCGTCCTCGCGCGGGTCCGGCCCGCGCACCCCGAGGCTGCGGGCCAGCCACGGCAGGGACAGGCCCTGCAGCAGCAGGGTCCCGACCGTCACCGTCATGGCCGCCAGCACCAGGGTGGAGCGCTCGGGGGTGTCCTCGGGCAGGGTGAAGGCCGCCGCGAGCGTGACCACGCCGCGCATCCCCGCCCACGAGATCACTGCGGCGGCCCTCGGGTGGAACTTGCCCTCACGGCTGACCTTGGCGCCGAGCCACTTGAACGGGAAGACGTACACGGGCCGGAGGACGATCACGGTGACGAGCACGGCGGCACAGAAGCCGACCAGCCGACCCCAGCCCAGGCCCGAGGCGTTGGCGTCCTCGACCAGCCGGCGCATCTGCATGCCGAGCATGAGGAACACGACGTTCTCGAGGATGAACTGGATCGTCGTCCAGTTGATCCGCTCGCTGAGGCGCGACGACGCGTTCTGCACGATCGGTGACTTGTGGCCGAGGATGAGCCCGGCGACCACGACCGCCAGCACCCCGGACCCGTGCAGCTGCTCCGCCGGCAGGTAGGCCAGGTAGGGGACGATGAACGAGATCGAGGTGTCCAGGGCCGAGTCGGTGACCTTGCGCCGGACGAACGCGACGCCGACCCCCACCAGGACGCCGAAGCCCACGCCGAGGACCACCGCCCGGGCGAAGTCGAACGCCACGCTGCCCGTGGTCACCTTGTCGGCGTGGTCCCCGGCGGCGACTGCGGCAGCGGCAACCGGAAAGGCCGCCACCGCAGTGCGCAGCGACACCAGGGCCGTCGCGTCGTTGACCAGCGACTCACCCTCGAGGATCGTCACGATCCGCCGAGGCAGCCCTATCCGGCGGGCGACCGACGTCGCGGCGACGGCATCCGGCGGTGCGACCACCGCACCGAGCGCGAACGCGACCGCGAAGGGCACCCCGAGCATCCACCACGCCACCAGCCCGACCCCGCCGGCCGTGAACAGCACGAGCCCGACGGACAGCCCCAGGATCGGGTTCCAGTTGGCACGGAAGTCCACGAGCGACGTGCGGATCGCGGCGGCATACAGCAGCGGCGGCAGCAGCCCGACGAGGACCACCTCGGAGCTCAGCTCCGGCTCGGGGATGAACGGGACGTAGCTGACCACCACGCCGACGACGAGCAGCACCAGGGGCGCCGCGATCCTCACCCTCTGGGCGAGTCCCGACACGAGGATGACGGTGCCGATGATGGCGACGATGGAGCCTGCGGTTTCCACCGGCACATCCTCGCAGGCGCGTGGCCGGACAGGCGCACGGGCTGGCGCCGTCAGGCAGCGTCAGTCGAGCTCGCCCAGCACCGCCTCTCGGAGGGTGTCGAGGCCGACGCCGCCGATGTCGAGGGCGCGCCGGTGGAAGTCCTTGAGGGAGAACGCATCTCCCTCGCGCTCCGCGACCTGGTCGCGCAGCTGCATCCAGAGGCGCTCGCCGATCTTGTAGGACGGGGCCTGACCCGGCCAGCCGAGGTAGCGGTCGAGCTCGAAGCGCAGCCACGCCTCGCCCTGGTTGGCGTGGGCGTTGAGGTAGTCCCAGGCCTTGTCGTACGTCCACTCGCCGCCCCCGACCTCGGCCGGCGCCTCGAACCCGCAGTGGACGCCGATGTCGATGACGACGCGGGCGGCGCGCAGGGACTGGCTGTCGAGCAGGCCCATCTTGTTGCCGGGGTCGTCCATGTAGCCGAGCTCGTCCATGAGCCGCTCGGCGTACAGCGCCCAGCCCTCGCCGTGGCCCGAGGTCCACGCGGCGATGCGACGCCACTTGTTGAGCAGCTCGGACCGGAAGACCGTCTGGGCGACCTGCAGGTGGTGCCCCGGGACGCCCTCGTGGTAGACGGTCGTGAGCTCTTTCCACGTGCCGAACTCGGTCACGCCCTTGGGCACCGACCACCACATCCGGCCGGGCCGGGTGAAGTCCTCCGACGGTCCCGTGTAGTAGATCCCGCCGGTCTGCGTCGGGGCGATGAGGCACTCGATGGTGCGCACGGGGTCGGGGATGTCGAAGTGCGTGCCGGCCAGGTTGGCGATGACCTCGTCGGCCCGCTCCTGCATCCACGCCTTGAGGGCGTCCGTGCCGTGCAGCTGGTATGCCGGGTCGGCGTCGAGGGCGGCGATGGCCTCCTTGACGGTGCTGCCGGGCTTGACCTGCTCGGCGACCTGCTCCATCTCGGCCGTGATCCGGGCGACCTCCTGCTGACCCCAGGCATACGTCTCGGCCAGGTCGACCCTGGCACCCAGGAACGCCCTCGACAGCAGGGCGTACCGCTCCTGCCCGCAGGCGTCAGCCTCGGGGGCCTGGTCGAGCAGGGTGTCGCGCAGCCACGTGCCCAGCTCGGCATACGACTGGGCTGCTCGGCCTGCCGAGGCCGTGAGGGCCTCGACGGTGGCGTCCGCGAGAGCGCCGCCCCCGTCGGCGAGGGCCGCGCCCCTGACGAGGGTCGCGAAGTAGCCGTCCTCGGCGACGAGGTCCTCGCACTGCTTGATGCACGCCGCGACCTGGCGGCGGGGCGAGACGTTCCCCTTGGCCGCGGCCGCCAGCAGGCTCTCCTGCCATCCCTCGAGGGCCGCCGGGACCTTGTCGAGCCGTCGGCTGATGACGCCCCAGTCCTCGTCCGTCGCGGTCGGCATGAGGTCGAGGCAGCCGCGCACCTCCTGCAGCGGCGAGGCGATGACGTTGAGCGCCATCTCGTCGAGGCCGGCGCGGTAGGTCTCGTCGGCCAGACCGAGGCGCTCGCGCAGGGCAGCCGCCGTCACCCTGTCGATGTCGTCGACGGGGGTGGCCCGGTCGAGCTCGGCGAGGGTCGCCGCCCGCAGGTCCGCGTGCGCTCGGTGACCCGCGGGTGAGAAGTCGTCGAGCTCCTCGTCGTGGCCGGGGATGCCGAAGTACGTGGCGGCGATCGGGCTCAGGGCGACGAGCTTCGCGAGGTGGTCGTCCGCGATCTGGTCGATCTGCGTGACGGGACGGGCGGCAGGGGTGGTGTCGGTGCTCACGGCAGCGAAGGTACCCCAGCGCGGCCGGAGGGGCCGCGAACCACCGGTCTCCTAGGCTGGCTCCGTGAGCGCACACCTGCTGTCCCTCAACATCGGCACGTCGGAGCCGAGCACCGCCAAGAACGTGGGGGTCACCGGCATCGGCAAGCGCCCGGTCGAGTCCGCCCAGCTGCGCGCCCCGGGGCCCAAGCACGGCGGGCTCGGCAGCGGCGTGGTGGGCGACTTCCTCGGCGACACCCGGCACCACGGTGGCGACAGGCAGGCGGTCTACGCGTTCGCGCGCGAGGAGCTGGACTGGTGGGCGGGCGAGCTGGGCCGCGACCTCCCGAACGGCATGTTCGGCGAGAACCTCACGACCCAGGGCCTCGACGTCGACGGCGCGGTCGTCGGGGAGCACTGGGCCGTGGGCGACGAGGTGGTGCTCGAGGTGACCGCGCCCCGCATCCCGTGTGCGACGTTCGCCGCGCGGATGGGCGAGCGCGGTTGGGTCAGGCGGTTCAGCGAGGTGGGCCGCACCGGCGCCTACCTCGCGGTCGTCACGCCCGGGGAGATCCGGGCCGGCGACCCGGTGAGGGTGGTCGGCAGGCCCGACCACGGCATCACGGTCCCCGTGGTGTTCCGGGCGTTCATGGGCGATCTCGACGCCGCCGAGCGGGTGCTGGCCGCCGGGTGCCTGGTCGAGCAGGAGGCCGCCGAGCTGCGCGAGACCGTGGAGAAGCGTCGGGCGGCCGGCACCGAGCTCGAGGACTAGCGGGGCCAGGCGGACGCTTGCCAGGCGCCCGCGCGCGGGGTGATGGGGCGGCGCACCGCCCGGGCAGGGGAGGACCACTGCGAGGTGTGCCGGGGGGCGGGCTCGGGCTCGCCCGCGGACGCCGCCGACAGCACCGCGAGGAGAGCCGCGACCTCCTCCGGCGAGGCGTCGCCGCGCACCAGCCGCAGCGGGGCGCCTTCGGTGGGGGGCTCGCTGCTCTCGGGCGTCACGGGACCGGCCATCAGAGGGGGATGTTCCCGTGCTTCTTCGGCGGCAGGGTCTCGCGCTTGGTGCGCAGCGCCCGCAGGGCCTTGGTGACGTTCATCCTGGTGTTGCTGGGGGTGATGACCGTGTCGATGTAGCCGCGCTCCGCGGCGATGTACGGGTTGGCGAGGGTGTCCTCGTACTCGGCGATGAACCGGGCCCGCGCCTCGTCGACGTTCTCGCCGGCCTCGGCCGCCGCGGCGAGCTGGCGCCGGTAGAGGATGTTGACAGCGCCTTGGGCGCCCATGACCGCGATCTGCGCCGTCGGCCAGGCGAGGTTGATGTCGGCCCCGAGGTGCTTGGAGCCCATCACGTCGTACGCGCCGCCGTAGGCCTTTCGAGTGATCACCGTGACGAGGGGGACGGTCGCCTCGGCATACGCGTAGATGAGCTTGGCGCCGCGGCGGATGATGCCGTCCCACTCCTGGTCCGTGCCGGGCAGGAAGCCGGGCACGTCCACGAAGGTGAGGACCGGCACGTTGAACGCGTCGCAGGTCCGCACGAAGCGGGCGGCCTTCTCGGAGGCGTCGATGTCGAGCGTGCCGGCGAACTGCATCGGCTGGTTGGCCACCACGCCCACCGACCGGCCCTCGACCCGGCCGAAGCCGACGATGAGGTTGGGCGCGAACAGCGGCTGCACCTCGAGGAAGTCCCCGTCGTCGAGGACGTGCTCGATCACGGTCTTCATGTCGTACGGCTGGTTGGCGCTGTCGGGGATGAGGGTGTCGAGCTCACGGTCGTGGTCGGTGACCTCCAACGAATCGGGCTCGCCGGCCTCCTCGTAGCTGGGGGGCTCCTCGAGGTTGTTCGAGGGCAGGTAGGACAGCAGCGCCTTGACGTACTCGATGGCGTCGTCCTCGTCGGAGCCCATGTAGTGCGCGACACCGGACTTGGTGTTGTGGGCCCGGGCCCCGCCGAGGTCCTCGAACGACACGTCCTCGCCCGTGACGGTCTTGATGACCTCGGGACCGGTGATGAACATGTGCGAGGTCTGGTCGACCATCACGGTGAAGTCGGTGACGGCGGGGGAGTACACCGCGCCACCAGCGCACGGGCCCATGATCAGCGAGATCTGCGGGATGACTCCGGACGCGTGCACGTTGCGGCGGAAGATCTCGCCGTACAGCCCGAGCGAGACCACACCCTCCTGGATGCGGGCACCGCCGGAGTCGTTGAGCCCCACGACGGGGCAGCCGACCTTCATGGCGAAGTCCATGACCTTGCAGATCTTCTCGCCGAAGACCTCGCCCAGCGAGCCGCCGAAGACCGTGAAGTCCTGCGCGAAGACGGCCACCGTGCGCCCGTCGACCGTGCCGTAGCCCGTCACGACGCCGTCGCCGTAGGGCCGGTTCTGCTCCTGGCCGAAGGCGGTCGACCGGTGTCGGGCGTACTTGTCCATCTCGACGAACGATCCCTCGTCGAGCAGCAGCTCGAGGCGCTCGCGAGCGGTCTTCTTGCCCCGGGCGTGCTGCTTCTCGACAGCGCGCTCGGACCCGGCGTGGGCGACCTCGGCGACGCGGCGCTTGAGGTCCTTCAGCTTGCCCGCGGTCGAGTGGATGTCGATGCCGGAGTCGGCGCTGGGTACGTCGGTGCCACCCATGGCAAGCGGATCAGCGACGGGATCGGTGGTCTGAGCCATGTCGGCGAGCCTAGCCTTGGGACCATGCGCGAATCGCTGGACCGTGAGGCATTGCACGAGGCGTTGGTCACGTCAGGGTCGCCGTGGACGGCGGTGGACGTCCACCCCACCCTCGGTTCGACCAATGCCGAGGCCGCGCGGCTCGCCGAGCCGTGGCGCGTCGTCCTGACCGACCACCAGCAGGCCGGCCGCGGCAGGCTGGGGCGCACGTGGGAGACCCCGGCGCAGACGTCGGTGACGATGTCGGTCCTCGTACCCGCTCCGGACGACGGGCGTGGGTGGATGCCCCTGCTGACCGGTCTGGCCGTCATGCGGGGCATCGGTGACGTCACCGGGCTCGACGCCGGGCTCAAGTGGCCCAACGACGTCCTGCTGCCCGCCGACGACGAGCGCAAGGTGTGCGGCGTCCTGTGCGAGCTCCAGCCGGGCGGCATCGTGGTCGGCCTCGGCATCAACGTCGACCAGGACCGCGACGAGCTCCCCGTCGACACCGCGACCTCCCTGCGGCTGGCCGGGGCCACGGACGTGGTCCGCGAGGACCTCGTCGTCGCCGTGCTTGGCCACCTGGCCGGCCTGCACGGCGACCTCGTGCAGGGGGGACCAGCCCGCGGGGCCGCCCAGGCGGCATACCGCGACGCCTGCCTCACCCTCGGCCGCGAGGTCGACCTGCACGAGTCCTCCGGCGCGGTGCGCCGCGTGCGCGCCGTGGGCATCGACGCCGAAGGTCGGCTCGTGGTCACCGCCGGCGGCCCGGAGTATGCCGTGGCCGCGGGCGACATCGTGCACGCGCGGGCCACCGGTGGCTGAGCACTCTGGCTAGGGTTGCGGCGTGACCGAGCCCGAAGGCCCCCCTGCGCCCGGGCGGCACCGTCCCGTGCGGCCGGAGGACCTCGAGGCCCTGCGTCCGGACAACCTCGAGGCCCGGCTGCTGGGAAAGCCCGCCACCATGGGCCGGCGCGACGTCAGCCGCGGTGCCGACGTGTCGCTGCTCTCGGCGCGCAAGTTCTGGCACGCGCTCGGCTTCCCCATCGTCGAGGACGACGAGGCGATGTTCACCGAGGCCGATCTCATGGCCCTCAAGACCGTCGCCCGGCTGGTGCGCGACGAGGAGGTCGACGAGGACACGGCCCTCGCCCTCACCCGCGCCTTCGCCCGCACCACGGACCGGCTCGCGGTCTGGCAGACCCAGCTGATGGCTGAGGCGCTCGCGGCCCCCGAGCACGAGGCGGCGCTCGACGAGGCCGACGCCCGGGCCGCACCCGACCTCGAGGCTGCTGAGGCGTCCGCGCTCAGGCTCGCCGAGCTCGTCGACTCGCTGGAGCCGCTGCTCGTCTACGCCTGGCGCCGCCACCTCACCGCCGCCATCTCGCGCATGCTCGCCGACGCCGACCCCCAGCAGTCGAGCCAGGGCGTGCGACGGGTCGTCGGCTTCGCGGACCTGGTCAACTTCACGTCCCTCGTGCGGCGCATGACCGAGCGCCAGCTCGCCGTGATGGTGCAGCGCTTCGAGGCCCTCGCCACCGACATCGTCACCGCCCACGGCGGCCGCGTCATCAAGACCGTCGGTGACGAGATCCTGTTCGTGACCATCGACGCCGCACCGGCCGCGGCGGTGGCCCTCGACCTCGTCGACACCATGGCCGAGGACGAGCTGCTGCCGGACGTCCGCGTCGGCATGGCGGTGGGGCCGGTGCTCTCACGCCTCGGCGACGTGTTCGGGACCACCGTCAACCGCGCCAGCCGGCTGACCAGCGTCGCGCCGGCGGGCGGTGTCCTGGTCGATGACGCCCTGTCCGCGGCGCTGGCCAGCCTCAGCGGGTTCGAGACGACCGCCCTGCGCAGGCGGACCCTGCGCGGCATCGGGCAGGTCACCCCCAGCGAGCTGCGACGCGCCCACGGCGGTCGCGGCACGACCACACGAGAGGTGCCGCAGTGAGTGAAACCCAGCTGGTCCGCATCGAGCGCCACGGCGACGGCAGCCACGTCGCCGAGGTGGTGCTCGACCGCCCCGAGGCGATGAACGCCGTCTCGACGGCCATGGCACGGGCGCTCGCGTCGGCGACGGCCGAGCTCGCGGCTGACGAGTCCGTCCGTGCCGTGGTGCTGACCTCGAGCCACCCGAAGGCCTTCTGCGTGGGGGCGGACCTCAAGGAGCGCAACACCTTCACCGACGAGCAGCTGCGCGAGCAGCGGCCGGTCGCGCAGGCGGCATACCGGGGGGTCCTCGACCTGCCGGTGCCGGCGGTCGCGGCCGTCGACGGGTTCGCCTTGGGCGGTGGCTTCGAGATCGCGCTGTCCTGCGACCTGGTCGTCTGCGGGCGGGACGCCGTGGTGGGCCTGCCGGAGGTGAGCGTGGGCGTCATCCCCGGAGGGGGCGGCACCCAGCTGCTCACCCGGCGGGTGGGCTGGTCACGAGCGGCCCGGATGATCTTCACGGCCGAGCGGTTCAGTGCCGAGGACGCCTGTCGGCTGGGGGCCGTCGACGAGGTGGTCGAGGCGGGCGCGGCGCGGACCCGTGCCCTCGAGATCGCCACGATCGTCGCGGCGAACTCGCCGGTGGGGGTGCGCAACGCGAAGCGGGCGATGCGGCTCGGTTTCGACACCGACCTGGCGGCCGGACTGCGCATCGAGGACGAGAACTGGGCCGCGACGGCCTTCTCCGGGGACCGCGCCGAGGGGGTCGCCGCGTTCAACGAGAAACGCCGTCCCGTGTGGCCTGGTCGCTGAGATGGTCCCGCGTTGCCTACGATCAGCCCCATGACCCGTGTGCTCCTCGCTGAGGACGACCCTGCCATCTCCGAGCCGCTGGCCCGCGCACTGCGCCGTGAGGGGTATGACGTCGACGTCCGAGCTGACGGACGGGCGGCTCTCGAGGCGTCTGCCGAGAACCCCGACCTCGTGGTCCTCGACCTCGGCCTGCCGTATGTCGACGGGCTGGAGGTGTGCCGGCGCATCCGTGCCGAGGGCCGCACCGTGCCCGTGCTGATCCTGACCGCGCGGGCCGACGAGGTCGACACGGTCGTCGGCCTCGACGCCGGTGCCGACGACTACGTCACCAAGCCGTTCCGGCTCGCCGAGCTGCTCGCCCGGGTGCGGGCGCTGCTGCGGCGCCAGCCCACCGACGCCGCCCCGGCCCAGGACCTGGTCCGGATCGACCCCGAGGGCCGGCGGGCGTGGTTCCGCGACGAGGAGCTGCAGCTCACCGCCAAGGAGTTCGACCTGCTGCGAGTGCTGGTCCGCGAGCAGGGCAAGGTCGTCTCGCGCGAGCAGCTCATGCGCGAGATCTGGGAGACCGCGTGGTTCGGGTCCACCAAGACGCTGGACATGCACATCTCCGTGCTGCGCCGAAAGCTCGGTGACGACGCCGCCCAGCCCCGCTACATCGCCACGGTGAGGGGAGTCGGCTTCCGCTTCGAACGCGGCGAGGGAGCCTGAGCCATGCGCCAGCAGCTCATCCGCTCGACCGTCGTCGCCGTCGGCCTGGCCATCGCGATCACGCTCGTCCCCGTCATCGTCGCCGTCTGGCGTGCGACGTCGACCGAGGGCGGCCTGCTGCGCCGCTGGGCCGCCGAGGGGTCGCCCGCCGTCACGTCCTGGCAGATCGTCGCCGTCCTGGCCGGACTCGGCGTCGTGGCCCTCGGGGTCGGGGTCGTCGTGGCCATCCAGGAGGCCCGCCAGCTGGCCCGGCCGATGTCCGAGCTCGCCATCCGCGCGGAGCGCCTCGGTGCCGGCGAGTCCCGCATCCAGCCGCTCGACTCGGGCATCGCCGAGCTCGACCGGGTCTCGCAGGTGCTCTCCCGCAGCGCCCAGACCCTCACCAAGTCCCTGGCCTCCGAACGCGACTTCGCCGCCGACGCCTCCCACCAGCTGCGCACCCCGCTCACCGCGCTGCTGATGCGCCTCGAGGAGATCTCGGTGACCGACGACCTCGAGGTCGTCCAGGAGGAAGCCAACATCGCGATCGCCCAGGTCGAGCGCCTGACCCGGGTCGTGGACGACCTCATGTCACGCACCCGTCGTGGGGGCGACGAGCCCAAGGCGACCGTGTCGCTGGACTCCGTGATCGCCGCCCTCCAGCGCGAGTGGCAGCCGGCCTTCGAGCAGGCGCGGCGCAGCGTGCGCGTCCACGGCGAGCGCGGGCTGGTCGTGCAGGCGAAGCCGGTCGACCTGTCCCAGGTCCTCTCGACCCTGCTGGAGAACTCCCTGGCCCACGGCCGCGGCACGGTCGACGTGCACGCCCGCCGGTCCGGGCCGTCGGTCGTCGTCGAGGTCAGCGACCAGGGCGAGGGAGTGCCCGCCACGATCGCGCCGCACATCTTCGAGCGGTCGGTCACGACGACGGGCACCGGCCTCGGCCTGGCGCTCGCGCGCGACCTCGCCGAGTCCAACGGCGGACGCCTCGAGCTGATCCAGGCGCAGCCCGCGATCTTCGCCCTCTTCCTCAGCGAGTCCGACGCCTGACCCTGGCGCGCGTCGGGGGAATTCGACGTGTCCCTGACGCGCATTCGTGGCGGAAGTGGCACGAATGTGTCCCCCGGCCGTCGGGGAGCGCGCATTCGTGGCAGAAGTGGCGAGATTTCGTGTGGTTCCAGTGGCGCGGCATACGCAACGGCGCCTCTCTGCCGGGGGCAGCGCCGCCCCCGCGTGGGGCGCCCGTGAGGGGTCGGCCGTCAGGGCTGGTGTTCGACGTGGTCGGCCAGCGGGGAGGTGTCCACCAGCGGCTCGTGGCTGAACACCCAGCGACGGTAGGCCCAGAACCGGAAGAGCGTCCCGAACGCAATGCCGACGATGTTGGCGATGTTGTCGGCGGCCAGGGTCGTTAGCCCGAGGCCGTAGTGCGAGAGCGCGATGGTGCCGGCGCCGATGAGCAGCGCGACCCCGTTGGTGAGGAAGAACAGCCCCGCCTCGTGGTGCGCCGGACGGTTGCGGCGGTGCCGGAACGTCCACGCCCGGTTGCCGATCCAGGCGACCGCGGTCGCGACCGACGCCGACACGACCTTGGCACTGGTGGGCCTGTCCTCCATGACGGTGTGGCGCAGGACGTTCATCAGCCCGACGTCCACGACGAACGACACGGCGCCCACCACGCCGAACTTGATCATCTCGCGGTAGAGGACGCCGATGGCGCCGCGCAGGCGGTCCGGCAGCGAGAGGGACGTGGACACCAGAAGAGCCTATCCGCGCAGGTGGCACCCCGTGTACGGACGCCCGTCCGGAACCCGCCGTCCGGCCGATATCCTCGCGGGCGTGACCTCACCCCAGCGCGCGCCCGGTGGCTTCCCGGTCGTCGGCATCATCGGCGGCGGTCAGCTCGCGCGGATGTGCGCCGGTCCCGCGGCAGAGCTGGCGATCACGCTGAGCGTGCTGGCCGAGTCGCCCGACGCCTCCGCCGCACTGGTGGTGCCCTCCTCGCCCGTCGGCGACCACACGGACGTCGAGGCCGTCCTGGCCTTCGCCGCCGAGTGTGACGTCGTCACCTTCGACCACGAGCACGTCCCGCCGGATGTGCTGGAGGCCCTGACTGCGGCCGGTGTGCCCCTGCACCCCACGCCGCAGGCCCTGCTCTTCGCGCAGGACAAGCTGGCGATGCGCGAGCGGCTCACGCAGATCGGCGTCGCCTGCCCTGCCTGGACCCGGGCCTGCACTGCTGCCGACGTCGAGGACTTCGGCGACCGGGTCGGCTGGCCCGTCGTGGCCAAGACGCCCCGCGGCGGCTACGACGGCAAGGGCGTGCGGGTCGTCGACGACGCCGCCGAGGTGGGCGACTGGATCGAGCTCGTGGGGCAGGATGGCGCCCTCGCGGACGGCATCCTGCTCGAGGAGAAGGTCGCCTTCACCCGCGAGCTCGCCGTGCTCATCGCGCGCAGCCCCTCCAACCAGGCGGCCGCCTGGCCGGTCGTCGAGACCGTGCAGACCGACGGCATCTGCACCGAGGTGCTCGCCCCGGCCCCGGGGCTCGACCCGACGCTGGCCGCGGTCGCCACCGAGGCCGGCCTGCGGATCGCCGAGGAGCTCGGGGTCACGGGCGTCTTCGCCGTCGAGATGTTCGAGGTGACCGACCCACGGACGGGCGACCCGGCATACGTCGTCAACGAGCTGGCCATGCGCCCGCACAACAGCGGGCACTGGTCCATGGACGGAGCGGTGACGGGGCAGTTCGAGCAGCACCTGCGTGCGGTCCTCGACCTGCCGCTCGGGGCGCCGACGCCACGGGAGCCGCACACGGTCATGGCCAACGTCCTCGGCGGCGACTACCCGGAGCTCTACCCGGCCTACCGCCACCTCATGGCCCGCGACCCCGGGCTCAAGGTGCACCTGTACGGCAAGGGAGTCCGCCCGGGGCGCAAGATCGGGCACGTCACCGTCTGTGGCACCGACCTGGCCGACCTGCGCGAGCGCGCGCAGCACGCCGCCGACTACCTCGCGGGAGTGATCACCGAATGAGCGACCCCAGCCCCCTCGTCGGCCTCGTCATGGGCAGCGACAGCGACTGGCCCGTCATGGAGCTGGCCGCACAGGCCCTCGACGAGTTCGGCGTTCCCTATGAGGCCGACGTCGTCTCGGCCCACCGGATGCCCGACGAGATGATCGCCTACGGCCAGGGCGCGGCCGCCCGGGGGCTGCGGGTCGTGATCGCTGGCGCCGGGGGAGCGGCCCACCTGCCCGGAATGCTCGCGGCGGTCACGCCCCTGCCGGTCATCGGCGTGCCCGTGCCCCTCAAGCACCTCGACGGCATGGACTCGCTGCTGTCGATCGTGCAGATGCCCGCTGGTGTCCCGGTCGCCACGGTCTCGATCGGCGGCGCCCGCAACGCGGGCCTGCTGGCCGTGCGGGTCCTCGCCGCCGGCGACGGGGAGTATGCCGCGCAGCTGCGGGCGCGGATGACCGCCTTCCAGGCGGACCTGCGGGACCAGGCGCACGCGAAGGGGGCCGCGCTCCGGGAGCGCCGCTCGAGCTAGCCGAAGCCTTCCGGGAAGGTCCTGGTAGCCGCTCTTTTGCCCGGATGCGTCCGTTTGGCGCTCCCTTCACCCAATACCGCCCCAGAGGCGTTGAGGTGGGTTACCCTCCCGTGGTCCGCGCATTCGGCGACCCGCACCGAGAAAGTCCGCTCCCATGACTCGATTCCGCATCGCGCTGCCGGCCCTGGCCGCGCTGGCCCTGGTGGCCGGCAGCTCGGCTGCCGTGGCCGCCCCGACGCAGGCGCCCGGCGCCACCCCAGCAGCTGCCGCCGCGATCACCAAGGCCCGCCTCGCAGGTGCCGACCGCTACAAGACGGCGGTCGCGATCTCGAAGGCCAACTTCACGCCCGTCGACCAGGAGTGGGTGGTCGTGGCCTCCGGGCAGAGCTTCCCCGACGCCCTGGGCGCGGGTCCGATGGCGGCCTTCCTGGGGGCGCCCCTGCTGCTCGTGCCCAAGAGCGGCACGCTGCCTTCGTCGGTGGCCGCCGAGATCGACCGCCTGCAGCCGCAGAACATCATGGTCGTGGGTGGTCCCGGTGCGGTCAGCAACTCGATGGTGGGCCAGCTGGCGCAGCACGCTCCGCTCAACCAGACCTACACGATCGACGGCGCGAACCGCTACGACACGGCGGCCCAGACCTCCGAAGGGTTCACGCCAGAGGTCGTCAACGTGCCCGTCTTCGTCGGCAGCGGCGTGGACTTCCCCGACGCGCTCGGCGGCGGAGCCGCCGCGAGCATCCTCGGCGGCACCCTGGTGCTCACCACCCCGACCAAGCTCCCGAGCGAGACGACTGCGGCCCTCAAGCGGCTCAAGCCCACCAAGGTCTTCGTGCTCGGTGGCACCGGCGCCGTCAGCAGCACGGTGTTCAACCAGGTGAAGACCGCGGTCGGCAGCGCCGTCCCGGTGGGCCGGCTCGGCGGCACGAACCGCTTCGACACGGCTGCCAAGGTCTCCAAGGCCACCCTGTCGACCGCGACCGAGGCATTCCTTGCCAACGGCCTGACCTTCCCCGACGCGCTGGCCGGCGCCGCGGCGGCGCCATACTGGAACGGGCGCCCGCTCCTGCTCACCCAGAAGGACTGCGTCCCGGCTCAGACACTCGCAGAGATCAACCGGCTCGGCATCACCAAGCTGACCGCCCTCGGTGGCACCGGCGTCGTGTCCGACGCCGCGCTCAACCTGAAGCCCTGCTGACTCCTGCAGTGCAGCCGCCGGACTGACTTCCGGCAGAGTGTCCGGCGATCGGCCGGGGTGGCCTCAGCGGGCCATCCCGGCCGATCGCACGTGACGCCACTCGATGCGGGGGCAGGTGTCCATGACCACGTCGAGCCCGACGGCCCGGGCCCGGTCAGCGGCGTCCTCGTCGACCACTCCGAGCTGCATCCAGATCGCGTCAATCTGCAGCCGGTCCTTGTGCTCGATGGCCTGGTCGACCACTGCTCCGACGTGGCTGGAGTTGACGAAGCAGTCGACCACCTTGATGTCGGTGCCGTCGGGGATGTCGGCCAGGCTCGCGTAGCCCTGCACGCCGTGCACCGTCTCGGCCTTGGGGTGCACCGGGATGATGCCCTTGCCGATCTCGATCTTGAGCCACCGCGAGACGCCGAAGGCCTCGCGCTCGGCGTTCGTCGACAACCCGACGACCACCCAGATGCCCGGGTCGACCAGCAGCTCACGGATCAGTTCGGGGTCGTTCTGGTGCTTCAGGGTCATGGCCTCAGCATCACACGTTCCGACGCACGCGCAAGGCCCCCGGTGGCTCCGGCGGCGCCGGCGCCGACGGCGTGCGTTCCGCACCACTCCCGCGAGGCCATAGGATCTACGCCGGACTCCCAACCCGAAGGATTGCTGTGAAGATCACCGTTGTCGGCCTGGGCAAGATCGGGCTACCGCTCGCCGTGCAGTTCGCGAAGTCCGGCCACGAGGTGCTCGGCGCCGACGTGAGCCAGAAGGTCGTCGACCTCGTCAACGCCGGCACCGAGCCGTTCCCCGGGGAGGCCCACCTGGCCGACTACCTGGCCGAGACCGTCCGCGACGGCACACTCACCGCGACCACCGACACCGCCGACGCCGTCAGCAGGTCCGAGGCCGTCGTCGTCGTGGTGCCGCTGTTCGTCGACGCCGAGGCGCGCCCCGACTTCGGTTGGATGGACTCGGCCACCGAGGACATCGGCCGCGGCCTCAAGCCCGGCACCCTGGTGAGCTACGAGACGACCCTGCCGGTCGGAACCACCCGCACCCGCTGGAAGCCCCGCCTGGAGGAGGTCAGCGGCCTCACGGAGGGCGCCGACTTCCACCTGGTCTTCTCTCCCGAGCGCGTCCTCACCGGCCGCGTCTTCGCCGACCTGCGCAAGTACCCCAAGCTCGTCGGCGGCCTGTCCGACGAGGGTGCCAAGCGCGCTGTGGACTTCTACGAGCAGGTGCTCCAGTTCGACGAGCGCCCGGACCTCGAGCGCGGCAACGGCGTCTGGGACCTCGGCAGCGCCGAGGCCGCCGAGATGGCCAAGCTCGCGGAGACCACCTACCGGGACGTCAACATCGGGCTGGCCAACCAGTTCGGGGCGTTCGCCGCCAAAAACGGCATCGACGTCTACCAGGTCATCGAGGCCAGCAACTCCCAGCCCTACAGCCACATCCACCGTCCCGGCATCGCCGTGGGCGGACACTGCATCCCCGTCTACCCGCGGCTCTACCTCTGGAACGACCCCGACGCCACGGTCGTGCGAGCCGCTCGTGAGGCCAACGCCGCGATGCCCGCCTACACCGTCGGCCTCGCCGTCGGCGCAGCCGGTGGGTCGCTCGCCGGCAAACGGGTCGCGGTGCTCGGGGCGTCCTACCGCGGCGGCGTCAAGGAGACCGCGTTCTCCGGGGTCTTCGCGACGGTCGACGCCCTGCGCGAGGCGGGTGCCGAGGTCGTGGTCCAGGACCCGATGTACACCGCCGACGAGCTCGCCGGCTTCGGGTGGGAGTCGTATGCCGTGGGCGAGCCGGTCGACGTGGTCGTCGTCCAGGCGGACCACGCCGACTACCGCGAGCTCTCGGCGGCCGACTTCCCCGGGGTCGCGGTCGTGGTCGACGGTCGGCGGATCCTCGACCCCGCCCGGTTCGACGGGGTGCGCTACCTCGTCGTCGGTGCCCCGGAGCACCAGGGCGCCCCGGCCACCCCGGGCCTGGGGGCCTGAGCCGTGGCCGCCCGCATCGTCGACTCCGCCGACGTGGCCGACTCCGCCCGGATCGGTGACGGGAGCTCCGTCTGGCACCTCGCCCAGGTTCGCGAGGGAGCGGTGCTCGGTGAGAACTGCATCGTCGGGCGCGGCGCCTACGTCGGTGCCGGCGTGCAGATGGGTGACAACTGCAAGCTGCAGAACTACGCACTGGTCTACGAGCCGGCCGTCCTCGAGGACGGCGTCTTCGTGGGCCCGGCAGTCGTCTTCACCAACGACCACTACCCCCGGGCCGTCAGCCCGGACGGCACGCTGAAGTCCGGCGCCGACTGGGAGGCCGTGGGTGTCACCTGCCGCACCGGTGCCTCGATCGGCGCCCGGGCGGTCTGCGTCGCCCCCGTCACCATCGGGCGGTGGGCCCTGGTCGCCGCGGGCTCCGTGGTCAACAAGGACGTCCCCGACTTCGCGCTCGTGGCGGGTGTCCCGGCCCGGCGGCTGCGCTGGGTCGGCAAGGCCGGCGTGCCCCTGGAGCCGGGCGACGCGCCCGGCACCTGGGTGTGCCCCCAGACTGGCGAGAAGTACACCGAGACCAACGAGACCCTCACGGAGGCCGTCGCACCATGAACGACTTCATCCCCCCGGCAAAGCCGCTCATCGGAGACGAGGAGCGCGAGGCAGTCGACCGGGTGCTGCGCTCCGGCATGCTCGCGCAGGGCCCGGAGGTCAAGGCCTTCGAGGAGGAGTTCGACGCCCACTTCGGGCTCGGCCGCGCCTGCGTCGCCGTCAATTCCGGCACCTCGGGTCTGCACCTCGGCCTGCTCTCGAGCGGTGTGGGCGCAGGCGACGAGGTCATCGTCCCGTCGTTCACCTTCGCGGCGACCTGCAACTCCGTGGCGCTGACCGGCGCGACCCCCGTCTTCGCCGACATCAGCGCCGACGACTTCTGCCTCGACCCGGCTGCGGTCGAGGCCGCCATCACCGACCGGACCGTCGGCATCATGCCGGTCCACCTCTACGGCCACCCGGCCAAGATGGCCCAGCTGCAGGCCATCGCCGACAAGCACGGGCTCAAGATCTTCGAGGACGCAGCGCAGGCGCACGGTGCCTCGCTCGGCGGCACCCCCGTCGGGGCGTTCGGCCAGTTCGCGATGTTCTCGCTCTACCCGACCAAGAACATGACGTCCGGTGAGGGCGGCATGGTGTCGGTGGCCGATGCCGAGACCGAGCGGCTCATGCGGCTCTACCGCAACCAGGGCATGGAGCAGCAGTACCGCAACGAGGTCGTCGGCTTCAACACCCGCATGACCGACATCCACGCGGCCATCGGCCGCGTGCAGCTGACCAAGGTCGGCGCCTGGACCAAGGCACGTCAGGACAACGCGGCATACCTCACCGCCCACCTCGAGGGCGTCACGCCGCCGCCGGTCGCCGACGGGGCCGTGCACGTCTACCACCAGTACACCGTCCGCGTCCCCGAGGACCGTGACGGCCTGGCCGCGGCGCTGCGCGAGGAGTACAACGTCGGGTCGGGCATGTTCTACCCGGTGCCCAACCACCAGCTGAAGCCGTTCCAGGTCGACGTCGACCTGCCCGAGACGGCTCGGGCGGCGGCCGAGTGCCTGTCGCTGCCGGTCCACCCGAGCCTGAGCCAGGACGACCTGGAGCGCATCGTCACCGCGGTCAACGCCCTCGCCAAGGCCGGTGCCTGACCATGGCCAACCTGCGAGCCGGCCTGATCGGCCTCGGCATGATGGGTCGCCACCACGCCCGCGTCCTCGCGTCCCTCGACGGGGTGGACCTCGTCGCGGTGGCCGACCCCGGCGGTGACGTCCACGGCGTGGCGGCCGGTCGTCCCGTCCACGAGGACATCGAGCAGCTCATCGCCGCCGGCATCGACTACTGCATGGTGGCGGTGCCCACGATCTACCACGAGGAGATCGGGCTCGCGCTCGCCGAGGCCGGCGTCCACGCGATCATCGAGAAGCCGCTGGCCCAGGACACGCCCTCCGCGGTCCGCCTCGCCGAGGCGTTCAAGGCCAAGGGCCTGGTCGGTGCTGTCGGCCACATCGAGCGCTACAACCCGGCGCTGCAGCAGGCGCGGGCCCGGCTCGAGGCCGGTGAGCTCGGTGACGTCTACCAAGTGACCACCCGTCGCCAGGGGCCCTTCCCGGCCCGCATCGCCGACGTGGGGGTGGTCAAGGACCTCGGCACCCACGACATCGACCTCACCGCGTGGGTCACGCAGCAGGCCTACACCTCGGTTGCGGCGCGCACGGCCTACAAGTCGGGCCGCGAGCACGAGGACCTCGTGGCAGTCGTCGGGCAGCTCTCGAAGGGGACCGTCACCAACCACCTCGTGAACTGGCTGTCGCCGCTCAAGGAGCGGGTCACGGTGATCACCGGCGAGCGTGGCACCTTCGTCGCCGACACCCTGACCGCCGACCTGACCTTCCACGCCAACGGCGAGGTGCCGACGACCTGGGAGCGCATGGCCAACTTCCGAGGCGTGTCCGAGGGTGACGTGGTGCGTTACGCCATCGCCAAACCCGAGCCGCTGCGGGTCGAGCACGAAAACTTCAGGGACGCGGTCCTCGGCAAGGAGGCCGACATCGTGACCATGGAGCAGGGCCTCACCACGGTCCGCGTGGCCGAGGCGTGCATCGAGTCCGCCAAGACCTCGCGCACCATCGACCTGACCGCCGCGACCGACAGCGCTCCTGCAGGGTCGTGACCATGAGGCTGCGCCCCGCGGTCGGCCGATTCGTCCGCAGTCCCCTGGTCGAGCCGGCTGTCCTGTGGGTGCGGCGCCAGACCTTCCCGGGTACCAGTGCCTACTGGGAGCGGCGCTACGCCTCATCGACCCGTCGCGCACCGCGGGGCGCCACCGCTCCTTCTCCGAATGGGTCGCCGTCCATGAGCCGGGCTGGCGGCTGCGCGAACGTCGCGACCCGCCAGAGGGCGTGGACCTGGCGTCCTCGCCCGACTGCTACGAGAAGGTTTCATGACCACAGCGCAGGATCCACGTGCGTGAGGCGAAGGCGGCCATGACCCGTCCCGTCCGCATCGCGACGAGGTTGTTCTCCCCAGAGGTGGCTGCGGCGGCGTTCCGGCTTCGGGTGCTGGCCGACGCCTTCGACTTCCTCGGCCACCCCGTGGAGGTGCTCACCACCAGGCCTCCCGAGGGTTTGGTCCCTGACGACGGCCCGCTACGGGTCAGTCGCTGGCCCGCCCTGCGCGACGAGCAGGGGAACATCCGCGGGTACGTCCACTACCTTTCGTTCGACCTCCCCCTGGCCGTGCGGCTGCTGGCGCGCCGGCGCCCGGCGCTCCTGGTGTGCGAGCCGCCGCCGACGACCGGGCTGGTGGTGCGGCTCGCCGCTGCTCTGCAACGGACGCCATACGTCTACTACGCCGGGGACGTGTGGTCGGACGGTGCGGCGTCGATGGGCGCCCCCTCCCCGATCGTGCGGATGCTGAGGGCGGTCGAGTCGTGGGTCATGCGTGGGGCTGCGACCGTGCTGTGCATCAGTGACGGTGTAGCCGAGCGGGTCGCGCACCTCGGAGTCGACCCACGCCGCGTCGTCGTCGTCGGCAACGGAGTCGACACCGATGTCTTCACCCCGGACGGCCCCCCTCCAGAGGGGACCGACTCGGCCGCAGCAGGGAGCGCCGGGCCTCTTTTCGTCTACACCGGCACGATGTCGGAGTGGCAGGGTGCAGAGGTTCTCGTACGCGGCTTGGCCGCATTCCGGGCGACGGAGCCGACCGCCCGCCTCGTCTTCCTGGGACAGGGCAGCGACCTGCCCCACCTACGGCGCCTGGCGGACGAGCTCGCCCCCGGCGCGGTGGAGTTCCACGGTGTCGTTCCGCCTTCGCAGGCTGCCGCCTGGCTGCGATCCGCGACCGCGGCGCTGGTGTCGATCAAGCCCGGTCAGGGCTACGACTTCGCAAAACCCACCAAGGTCTATGCGGCCACGGCCTGTGGCACTCCGGTGATCTTCTCCGGCGCTGGGGCGGGTCACGATCTGGTCGAGGCGCAACGACTCGGCTGGGCGCCCGGCTACACGGTCGAGGGCGTCGCCCACGCGATGGCGAGCGCTTGGGCTCTCGGTGAGGACGAGCGCGCGGCGACCCGCGAGCACGTCGTCGCCTGGACCGCCGAACACGCCTCACTGCGCACGATGGGTCATCGCGCCGCCGAGGCGGCCCTGCGCGGCGCCGGATTGTCCTGACCGGTCACGTGCGGCGAGGCGGCCGAATGTCGTCTCCGCTCAAGGGGGCTCGCTGAGCGGTGCTCGCTGAGGGGGTGCTGGCTCAGCGGCGCTTGGCGGCGTGGATCGCCTCGACCACACGGGTCGCGGCGTCGCCGTCGCCGTACGGGGCCGCGTCGGTGGCTGCCGGGGCTGGGCGCTGGACGAGGTCGGCGAGGTCGTTCGGGTCCTGCACGAGCACGTTCCATCCCAAGTCGACCGTCTCTGTCCACTCCGTCTCGGTCCGCACCGTCGTGCAGGGGACTCGGAGGATGAACGCCTCCTTCTGCAGCCCCCCGGAGTCGGTGATGACGCCGGCGCTGGTCATCACGTTACGGACGAGCGTGGGGTAGGGGATCGGGTCGGCCACCGTGACCGAGCCTCGGTTCAGGTCGATTCCGAAGTCGGCCGCCCGCTGACGGAGACGGGGGTGGGCGAAGAGCAGCACTGGCGCCTTCACCTCTGCGAGGCCTTCCACGATCGTGCGCAGCCGGACCGGGTCGTCGGTGTTCTCTGCGCGGTGCAGGGTCGTGACGTAGTAGGGCTGCTCGGGGTCGACATCCTCGGGCAGCTCGACCGGTCGATCGGCCACAGCGTCGCGGACCTGGAGCAGAACATCGGTCATGACATCGCCGACCAGGACGCTGGAGCCCGTGAGCCCCTCGTTGCCCAGGTGCCCCATGGCGACCTCCGTCGGAGCGAGGCACAGATCCGCCGCGTGGTCGGTCAGCACCCGGTTGTGCTCCTCGGGCATCCGGCGGTTGAACGACCGCAGCCCTGCCTCGAGGTGGGCCAGGGGGATGCCCATCTTCACCGCGCTCAAGGTGCCGGCGAGGGTGGAGTTCGTGTCACCGTAGACCAGCACCCAGTCGGGGCTGGTCTGCTCGAGCACCTCGTCCATCGCGGCGAGCATCGCGCCCGTCTGGCGGCCGTGGGACGCCGATCCCACCGCGAGATGGCGGTCGGGCGCGGGGATGCCGAGGTCCCGGAAGAACACGTCGGACATGTTGATGTCGTAGTGCTGACCGGTGTGGACGATCACGTGCTGGTCACCATGGACCGCCATCGCGGCGGCCACCGGGGCGAGCTTGACGAACTGGGGCCGGGCACCGACGACGCTGAGGATCTTCACGGCCGGTCACTCTAGCGGGCGGCGACCCTCCCACCACAACCACAGTCCGCACTCAGTGCGAGCGGGGAAGGTTGCTCTTGAACCGCGCGGGCAGCGGAAGCAGCCGGAGGTCCTTGCGGGACAACGCCCACCAGCAGAGGCAGAACGCGGCGGCGACGAGTGGCTCGAGGTAGATCGGCAGCTCGAGGGTGCGTTCGGCGACGAGCAGGCCGACGATTGCCGCGGCACCGGTGAGCCCCCGTGTGGCCAGCCCGAGCCAGGAGTGGCGGCCCTTGCGCCACTCAGCGAGCAGCGGGACGCTGGCAGAAACCGCCGAGCCGAGGAGGAACCCCACCGCGACTCCCTCGACGCCCATGTGCGGAGTGAGGAGCCACCAGGACAAGGCGCCCACCGACAACCCGGCGAACGCCGCTCCACTCGTGAGCTGCATCGCTCGCCGTGACCGCGTGGCGAGGGCGTTGATGCTGGCGACGGCCACGTTGGTCAGCATCAACGCGAACACCAGGACGGGCAGGATGAGCGAATCGGGGTTGAACTCGCTGCCCCACAGCACCGACATGACCAGGCGGGAGCAGAGGATGAGCGACCCGAACATCGACACCATGACGAGTACGAGGACCCGGGTGGCTTGGTTGGTCTGTGCCTTGAAGTTCACCAGGTCGCCGCGACCCCACGCCTCGGCGAGCGAGGGGAACAGCACGAGGCTGAGCGAAGCCGCGAGCATCGACGCGGGCGTCGCCGTCGCCATGGCGGCGGCGAACTGCCCGGCGCCTGCCTCGTCGAGTCCCTTGGCCACCACCATGGCGAGCTGGAGGAAACCAGCACTGGCCAGGGTCCCGGCCACCCCAACGAGGACAACCTGGTCCATCTCACGCTTGAGGGCCGGCTCGAGTCGGGCCGTCCGGTCCACGCCGCGCGGCCACCCCGACAGCGTGTACACCAGGTACGAGAGGGACAGGGCGAACAGGAGCGCAGGGCCGCGTACTCCCGCCAGCAGGAAAGCCGCGAGTGTGACCAGGCCTGCGCCGGCGCTGAGCAGGTCCCACACCGTGGCGCGGGCTACCTGTCCGGTTCCGAACTGCACCCCCCGGATGAAGCTGTAGCCGGAATACGACGCTGTGAAGAGCGCGACCCACAGGCCGTCGATCCACCGGCCGTCGTCGTAGTACACCCAGAACGGCGCGGCGACGCCGGCGAGCAGCACGCTGGACTGGAGCGCCCGACGGCGGAAGTGCGTGGCGACGGCGTGCAGCTCCTCGAGGTTGCCGGCACCGCGAGCGCGGGCGAGGTACTTCGACGCGACGCTGCCTGTCGTCGTGGGCCACATGAGGGTCAGCAGGGATGCGGTGGAGATCGCGGCCTGCACGGTGCCGAGAACGAGCTTGCCTGCGATGCGACCGATCAGCCAGCTGGTGGCGAAGCGCAGCACCCCCTGGGCAAGCAGTCCGACTGTGCTCATCGCCCCGCGCTGGGCGAGGCTGTGCGCGGTCCGGGTGTCGAGGCGCAAAGGGCGAAGGTTGTCCATGATGGCGGCGCCAAGGGCCCTTGCTCTCACGCCACGACCCTACCCGTGCCTCCCGGCCGCCCGAGCCTGCACGCCTCCGTCAGCCGTCGACCTAGACTCTCATGCCGTGAGCCGCCCCCAGATCCTGTGCCTGTCGTTGTCGCCCATCCACCGTGACGCCCGGGTGCTCCGGCAGATCGACGTGCTGGCGGCGCACGGCGACGTCACCACCCTGGGCTACGGTCCAGCTCCTGCCGCTGCGACCGCGCACCTCGAGGTCGGCTCCGCGCTGACGTCGCTGCCGCAGACCCCCCGTGGCGTGGCCTTGCTCGCCGCGCGCAGGCTGAAGGCCGCCGAGGCCATTGCGCCGGCCATGGTCCAGGCCCGTCGGTTGCTCGACGGGCGCCGTTTCGACCTCGTCGTCGCCAATGAGGCGCGGATCCTTCCGGTGGCAATGGAAGTCGCAGGCCACGGTTCGACGCCGACGCCGGTGTGGGCCGACATGCACGAATGGGCGCCTGAGGAGCGCTCGCACGTCACGTCGTGGCGACTGTTGGTCGCTCCTCTCATGGCGCACATCTGCCGCGAGTACCTTCCTCGGGCCGCTGCGGTCACCACGGTGGGGGAAAGCATCGCGGAGATGTACCGCCGCTCCTTCGGCGTCGACTGCACCGTGGTGCGCAACGCCCGCCCCTTCGTTGACCTGAAGCCCTCCGCCATGGTGCCGGGCGTCACGCGTTTGGTGCACAGTGGCGGCGCGGTGCCCGGGCGGAACATCGAGGCCCTCATCGAGGCGACGATGCAGCTACCCGACACGACGCTCGACCTCATCTTGGTGCCCGGCAACGACGGCGGCAGGTACCTGCGCCAGCTGCGGGACAAGGCGGCCGGCAGCGATCGCGTCCGCTTCCACGACGCCGTCACCCCGGACGAGCTCCCTGCTGCGTTGAACCCGTTCGACGTCGGGGTGTACTGCCTGCCCCCGGCCAACGTGAACATGGAGTACGCCCTCCCGAACAAGCTCTTCGACTTCGTCCAGGGGCGACTCGCGATGGTGGTGGGGCCCTCGCCCGAGATGGGGCGGTTCGTGCGCGAGCACCGGGTGGGAGCGGTGTCGCCGAGCTTCGGCGTGAGTGACTTCACCGCGACCATCGCGAACCTGACCCCCGAGATGGTGGCGGCCGCGAAGCAGTCCGCCCACGACCAGGCGCGCGAGCTCAGCAGTGACACCGACGTCGAGCGGTCGCACGCCCTCGTGGCGCGCCTGCTGGGCGGCGCCTGACCTCAGTTCCGGGCCGCCAGCACGCGCTCGTAGGTCTGCTGGACCGAGGCCCACGCGTGGTCGACTCCGTGGACGCGGGCGACATACTCCTGACCGGCCGACGGGTCGTGGGCGCTGGTGCCTGAGACGAGGGCGACCACAGCATCCGCTGCCGTGGGCACGCTGTCCCCGAGGACGGGGGGCGGGGCGGCGGCGTACAGGGGCAAGGGCACGGGCATCACGAGAGGCGCTCCGGTGCCGAGCGCCTCGAGCTCGCTCGCGGCGAGGATTCCCGCGCTCTGGCCCACGACAGCGTGGGCGGAGGCGAGGAGGCCGAGGTATGCCGCACGGTCCAGTCGGGCGACCAGGTCCACCCCGGCGGCACCCGCCTCGACGGCTCGCGGGCCCCAGTCGAGGCCGATGACGTCGGCCCGCTCGCCGACGGCGGCGACCACCGCCGCGGCGAGGTCGACCTGCGCCTGTCCACCCTTGTCGTCGCCCCACCGCGATGCGAAGACCACCCGCGGTCGCGGCGCCGGGGACCAGTGCGGCAGCAGACCCGTGTCGATGGGCACCGGAAGGTAGACCGCGTCGGTGCGCTGGGGCACGACGTGCTCCGCAAGGTCGGGCGTGGAGAAGAAGACCGCCTCGGCCCGCCGCAGCCCGTCGCGGATGGGCGCTCGCCAAGCTGGGAGGTACTGCTGGGTGCGGACGTCCGTACCGTGGCAGTGGAGGACGTAGCGTCGCAGTCCGAACCGGGCGTGCTTGAGAATGCCTGCGCTGTGGACGTGCGCGATGTCGTGGCGACGGCTCTGCACGGCCAGTCGCGCGACCCATCCGGCCCCGACGACGGCCTTCTGGGCCAGGCCCAGCGATCCGGGTGCGGTCACCGCGCCGGTCGCGGCCGGCAGGTAGTCCCAGCGCATCCCGTGCCGAGCCGCCTCGCCGATGAGCTGGACAGCCGTCGAGGCGCAGTCGTTGACGTGGAGGACCGTGGTTCGGCCAGTGGTGGGCACCCCGTGAGTGTAGGCAGCGGACCGTAGGGTGGTGTCGGACCCGGCCGCTCCCGGCGGCCGCTCGCCCGGTTGCCCGCTCGAAGGAGACCCCATGAAGTTCGGACTGTTCGTCCCGCAGGGCTGGAAGATGGACCTCGTCGGCATCGACCCGGCCCAGCACTGGGGCGTCATGGCTGGTCTGGCGCGTCGTGCTGACGAGAACGACGCCTGGTCCTCGGTCTGGGTCTACGACCACTTCCACACCGTCCCGGTCCCGTCGCAGGAAGCCACCCACGAGGCCTGGACGCTGATGGCCGCGCTGGCCGCGGTGACACACCGGGTGCGACTCGGACAGATGTGCACCTGCATGGCCTACCGCAACCCGGCCTACCTCGCGAAGGTCGCCGCCACCGTCGACATCGTGTCCGAGGGGCGGGTCGAGATGGGCATCGGTGCCGGGTGGTACGAGCACGAGTGGCGGGCCTACGGGTACGGCTTCCCCCGGGCGGGCGATCGCCTCCGGGCGCTCCAGGAGGGCGTCGAGATCCTGCGCCAGATGTGGACGACCGGCACCGGGACGTATGCCGGGGAGCACTTCACGGTCGACGGCGCTCGTTGCCATCCGCAGCCTCTCCAGGGCACGGCCCTGCCGGGGTCCACGCACAACGGCATCCCGATGTGGATCGCGGGCGGCGGAGAGAAGAAGACGCTGCGGATCGCGGCGAAGTACGCCGACTACACGAACTTCGGCTCCGGGATCCCGGAGCAGTTCAAGCACAAGAGCGCGGTCCTGCGCCAGCACTGCGACGACCTCGGCCGCGACTTCGCCGAGATCACTCGCACCACCAACCTCGACATCGTCATCGGGTCGACCGAGCGGGATGTCGCCGACCGGATCGCCTGGCTCGACGACCACCTCCGTCGCGCCGGGGTGCCCGACTCGCGTCGCGAGAGCAGGATCGCCGAGCTACGCACCTCAGCCGGGGTCGGCACCCCCGAGCAGCTCGTGGAGCGACTCCAGGGCCTGGGCGGGCTCGGTCTCGGATACCTCATCGGCTACTTCTTCGAGGCGGCCTACGACACCAGCGGGATCGCGTTGTTCGAGGCAGAGGTGATCCCCGAGCTCGTCGACCGCCGAGAGCACGGTCACCTGTGGCACCTGCCTCGCCGGCACTGAGCCGAGGGTGGTGGGCGCCACACCCGGCAGCGGTGCCCACGCGGCATACCAACGGGTAACCTGACCCACTGTGAGCGGCAACAAGGACTTCGACCTGTTCAGGATCTCCGAGGACCACGAGGCCCTCCGCGACGCGGTCCGCGCGGTCGCCGAGGACAAGATCGCGCCCTACGCCGCCGCGGTCGACGAGGAGGCCCGCTACCCGCAGGAGGCGCACGACGCGCTCGTGGCCAGCGACTTCTTCGCCCCGCACATCGCCGAGGAGTACGGCGGGGTCGGTGCCGACGCGCTCGCCACGTGCATCGTCATCGAGGAGGTGGCCCGCGTCGACGCCTCGGCGTCCCTCATCCCCGCGGTCAACAAGCTCGGCACGATGCCGCTGATCCTGGCCGCGAGCGACGACGTGCTGCGCCGCTACCTGCCGCCGGTGGCCGAGGGCCGCTCGACCTTCTCCTACGGCCTGTCCGAGCGTGAGGCGGGGTCCGACACCGCGGCGATGAAGACCCGCGCCCGCCGCGACGGCGACGACTGGGTGGTCAACGGCCAGAAGTCGTGGATCACGAACGCCGGCGTCTCCGACTACTACACGGTGCTGGCCGTCACCGACCCCGACGGCAAGCGCGGCAGCAACGTCACCGCCTTCGTGCTCGAGAAGTCCGACGAGGGCTTCACCTTCGGCGAGAAGGAGCGCAAGCTCGGCATCAAGGGCAGCCCCACCCGCGAGCTGCACTTCGACAACGTCCGCATCCCCGGCGACCGCGTCGTGGGTGAGGTCGGCGACGGCCTCAAGATCGCGCTCACGACCCTCGACCACACCCGCGTCACCATCGGCGCGCAGGCCGTCGGCATCGCCCAGGGCGCGCTGGATTTCGCGGTCTCCTACGTCAAGGAGCGCAAGCAGTTCGGCAAGGCCGTGGCCGAGTTCCAGGGGGTGCAGTTCATGCTCGCGGACATGGCGATGGCCGTGGAGGCCGCCCGCCAGCTGGTGTATGCAGCCGGGGCCAGGTCCGAGCGTGGCGACAAGGATCTGCCCTTCTTCGGGGCGGCCGCCAAGTGCTATGCATCCGACGTCGCGATGCAGGTGACGACCGATGCGGTGCAGCTGCTCGGCGGTGCCGGCTACGTCCGCGACTTCCCCGTGGAGCGGATGATGCGTGACGCCAAGATCACCCAGATCTACGAAGGCACCAACCAGATCCAGCGCATGGTGATGGCCCGCCAGCTGCTCAGGTAGCACCCGACCCTCGGAGCACCAGGTCGATTCCGCGCGACATGGCGGCCCGCGGGGTAGGGTGCCGGGGTGCAGAGGGGGCTCCTGGGCGCCTGGACGCGGCGGCTCCCGGTGGCCGGCGCCGTCCTCGCGACGGCGGCAACCACCCTCGGTGCAGCTCCGGTCGCCCAGGCCCAGGCCCAGACCCAGGCGCCGTGGGCCGAGCGGACTGGTCCGGGTCTCCTGGGGCGCTCGACCGCGCCGATCCTGCGCACGACGCTACTCGGCACGGCTGACGCGGTCACCGCCGACCAGGCTGCCCGTCTCGCACGCGTCTCCGGTGCCCCCGTGACGCGGCTCGCCGGGCCGGATCGATACTCCACGGCCGTCGCCGTGGCCAGGTCGCTCGCGCCGTCCGGGTCGCCCGAGGTCGTCCTGGCCACCGGCGCAGCGTTTCCCGACGCGCTGGCTGCCGGACCCCTCGCGACGAGGCTCTCCGGAGTGCTGCTGCTCACCGAGCAGGGCCGGCTGCCTGCGGTGGTCGCCGATGAGCTGACCCGTCTCCGGCCGCGCAGGATCACCGTCGTGGGCGGTGCCGGAGCGGTGTCGGCAGCAGTCCTGGCGGCTGCACGGTCCGCTGCCGGTGGCGCGGCTGTCACTGTTCGCCGGCTCGAGGGACCGGATCGGTACACGACAGCGAGCGTCGTCTCGCGACAGTTCCCCCGCGGAGTCGGAGCCGTCCTGGCGTCGGGGGGCGACTTCCCTGACGGCGTGTCCTCGGGGCCGGTGGCCGCCGCTCTCGGCGGGCCGGTCCTGCTCACGACGCCCGACCAGCTGAGTGCAGCCGCCCGCAGCGAGCTCACTCGCCTGTCACCCACCCGTCTGGTCATCGCAGGTGGCTTCGCCGTCGTGTCGCCGGCCGCCGAGTCCGCCGCCGAGTCGGCCGCTGGTCGCAGCGCCGAACGAGCAGCCGGCGTCGACCGCTACGCGACGTCCGCTGCGCTCGCCGCGCTGCTGGCGCGCACCAGGGCAGCCGGAGGGGCGTTCGTCGCCACGGGCCTTGCGTTCCCCGACGCCCTCGTGGGCGGGGTTGCCGCCGCCGCCCAGCAGGCTCCGATGCTGCTGACCTCAGCGCGCAAGGGCGGGCGGTCGGTCGTGGCGGCGGAGGTGGCACGGCTGCGCGTGGTGGGCGCGTGGGTGCAGCTCAGCCTCGACGCGCTGGCCCGGCAGCAAGGCCTGGGCGGAGTGCACACGGCATTCGACGCTGCGTACCAGATGAGCTCGTTGGCGACGCTTTACGGCTGGGCGGATCCCGAGGTTGCCACCCAGCTCCAACGCGTGCGGGCTGCCCGCAAGCCGGACGGTGGCTATGGGCTCGACGTCGCGTGGGACGCGTTCGCCGACGGCAGTGTCAACCCGGCGTCGACCAGCTACCTCGTCACCGTGACCGACCACGTCGGTCGTGCCCTGTTGCACGCGCGCGCAGCGGGCGTGGTCGGGGACGCCGAGGTCGCGGCCCTCGTCGACCTCGTCCTGGGGTGGCCGAGCGTGGTGGGCGACCCGGACTGCCTGGGCTACTCGCCACGCTCGAGCGACCGCCGCATCTGCGTCTACAACGTCAACATGGCTGCGGCCTGGTTCCTCAAGGCAGCCTACGATGCAGGTGTCCGCCGTCCGGGGCAGCTCGAGATGTCGGCTCGGCTGTACGCCCACGACGCACGGCTGCAGACCGCAGGCTGGTGGCCTTACGCGTCGTCGAGCCGGAGTCGTCGCCAGGACTGGAACCACAACGCCGCGATGATCGACGCACAGCTGGTGCTCGACCCCGCCGCAGGCCAGGCAGCAATCGGCGCCGTGATGCCCGGTGGGTGGCAGCACCCCGATGTGGCAGCGCGTCGTTTCGACGACGCCATGGGTTACACCAGGCTCCTGCCCTTTGCCTGCGGGTACCGCAGCTCGGCCTTGATCACTGCGGATCGGCAGGTGCTGGCGGCCCAACGGGAGGCGTCGGACGTCGGCCAGCTGACCTTGTGGGCTGTGTCCACCGCGGAGTCCTGCGGCCCCTGACGCTAGCCGCCGGTGGGCTTGCCGTCCGTGCCCGCGGGCGGGGCCTCGAGCGGCTTGTCGTTGCGCAGCAAGGTGAACAGCGCCTTGGCGCGCTGGGTGTCCCACTTGACCGAGCTGCCGGCGGATGTCTGGTAGTTGAGGCTCTGGATCGGCACGACCAGGCTGAGGCCCTGGTCGTTGGACACCGCGCGCATCGCGAGCAGCACCCGGCTGGCGTCCCGCATCGAGGTGTCCTCGCCGACGATCAGGCCGTGCGCCGAGGCGTGGGTGAAGCGCCAGTACCTCGTCGGCACCAGCACGGTGGACGGGGTCGCGGCCTTCTTCATGATCGCGGCGAGGAACTGCCGCTGCCGCTCCGCGCGACCGATGTCGCCGCGGGGGTCTGAGTAGCGAGCCCGGACGAAGCCGAGCGCGTTCCTGCCGTCGAGGACCTGGCACCCCTTCTTGAGGTTGATGCCGGCCTTCTTGTCGTTCATGGTGAACGGCACGCAGAGGTTGACGCCGTCCACGCTGTCGACGACCGAGGCGAACCCGGCGAAGCCGATCTCGACGTAGCCGTCGATGTGGAGGTCCGTGACCTGCTCGATCGTCTGGACCAGCAGGTTGGGGCCGCCGAACGCGAAGGCGGCGTTGATCTTGTTGCTGCCGTGGCCCGGGATGGGGACGTAGGAGTCGCGGGGGATCGAGACGAGGGCAGGCTTGCCGCCGCCCTCGGAGACGTGCACGAGGATGATGGAGTCGGTGCGACGACCCTCGGCGTTGCCGGTCGCATACTCCTTCTTCTGCGCAGCGGTCAGGCCCTCGCGGCTGTCGGACCCCACCAGCAGGTACGTGAAGCCCTTGGTCTCGGCGGGGCGCTTGCCGGCGGGCGTCGTGTCGACCTTCGTCACGGAGTTCCATGCGTGCAGCGGCGTGAACACCATGAACGCGACCCATGCGGCGACCAGCAGCAGGATGAGGCGCACCACCGGGAAACGGCGTCGGCGCCGCGGCTCACCGGAGCCTGAGCCGGAGCGGCCACTGGTGCGGCCGGGTGCCCGGGGCGGCGCGGTCGCGGTCCGGTCGCGCCCTCGTCCGCGCACGTCGACGGTGTAGACGTCGTCGCCCGCCCCAGCCTCGTCTCCGCCCTGGCCACCTGTGCCCCGCTGGGGGATGGGGCGCGCGTCGTCGGGGCCTGCGGGACGTCCGGTCATGGCGCAAGTCTGAGGCGACGAGGTGGGCGGTGGCAAAACGCAGCACGGGTGCGAGTCGCCCGGCGGAGGACGACGACCGCGGTGGGCCGCCTCCGCGACGCGCCCCACGGCACGGCCCACGGCACGCCACCCGACGTGCCCGTGAGACACCCCGCGACACACCCGCGACTCGCCCCGCGACACGCCCCACGCGTCACAGGAATCACACCTCGTGCGTCTCATACTGGTCCACCATGAGCCGCCCGACCGTCGAAGCCCGGGGATCAGCGACCCCGCGGGGCGCGACCCGGGCCCGTCCGGCCACCGCAGGCTGGCCCTCGGACGCCGACGCGGTCTACGTCTCGGGCGGCAGCGGTCGCCGACTCGGCGACACCACCCCGGCCAGCTCGCGGATGCGGCGTCGGCGGGCCTTCACCCTGGTGGCCCTGACGCTAGTGCTCCCGGGCGCGGCCCAGCTCGTGGCCGGCAACCGGCGGCTCGGCCGGCTGGGGCTGCGGGTGTGGCTCTCGATGCTCGCCCTCGTGCTCGCCGTCGGGCTCCTGTTCCTGGTGAGCCGATCCACGGCCCTCGGGCTGGTCGGCCGCCCTTGGCTGTTGCAGGGGCTGCAGTGGGCCCTCACCGGGTTCGCGGTGCTGTGGGCCGTGCTGTTCGTCGACGCGTGGCGGCTCGGCCGGCCCGGCGGCCTCGTGGCCGCGTCGCGCCGCTGGCTCACGGGGATCACGGCCGCGCTGCTCGTGGTCACCTCGGGAGGCCTGGTGTATGCCGCGCAGACCGTGGGTGCCGGACGGCAGGCGCTCGGGGCAATGTTCCAGGGTGGCGATGCCATCGCGTCGACCAACGGGCGGTACAACATCCTGCTGCTCGGCGCAGACTCCGGGCGCGACCGCGTCGGCACGCGCCCCGACAGCATCCAGCTCGTCAGCCTCGACGAGGAGACGGGACGCGCGGTGACCTTCGGCTTCTCGCGCGACACCGAGAACATCAACTTCCGCCCGGGGTCGACGATGGCCCGGCTGATGCCCGAAGGGTGGAACTGCGGCGACGAGTGCCTGCTCAACGGGCTCTACACGTGGGGCCAGGAGCACGCGGCGATGTTCCCCGCGGGCACCCGCAACCCCGGGGTCGTGGCGACGCGCGAGGCGGTCGAGGCCCTCAGTGGGCTCGACGTGCACTACTACGTGATGGTCGACCTCAAGGGCTTCCGCAAGATGGTCGACGCCGTGGGCGGCCTCGACCTCACGGTCAAGCACCGCACCCCGATCGGTGGCGGCACCTCCCGGATCGTCGGGTGGATCGAGCCGGGGCGCCAGCACCTCGACGGCTACCACGCGCTCTGGTACGCCCGCTCGCGCCAGGGTTCGACCAACTACGAGCGGATGGCCCGGCAGCGCTGCGTCATCACGGCGATGGCCGGGCAGCTCGACCCGCAGACGGTGTTGCTGCGGTTCCAGAAGATCGCCTCGGCCAGCTCCGGCCTCGTCGAGACCGACCTGCCGCAGTCCGAGCTGGGACGGTTCGCCGACCTCGCCATCAAGACCCGCTCCCAGAAGATCCGCGGGGTCAACTTCGTCCCGCCGCTGATCAAGCCGTGGGACTACGACGCCTCGGTCGTGACCTCGACCGTGCGCTCGACCATCGCGGCGTCCGAGAAGTCGGGGGAGAAGGCCACGAAGGCCTCTGCCACGAGGGCCCCACGACCGAAGGTCACCAAGCCCAGGCCCCAGCCCGGCACGGCGGTGCAGGACCCGGCCAAGGCGGCCGGCAACGCGGCGGAGAGCGACCTCTCCTCCGTATGCTCGTCATCCTCATGACCAGCGCCCCCGTGAACGAACCCGTCGAACCCGGCGAACCCGCCGATCGCGCCGGACCAGGCGAAGACGCCCGAGGCGTCGCCGAGCCGGAACCCGCTCTGCTGCCTGCCTTGCCTGCCCTGCCCAGCGTGGGGGTCGTCATGCCCATCCTCGACGAGGAACGGCACCTCCAGGAGGCCGTCGACGCCGTGCTGGGCCAGGACTACGCCGGTCCTGTGCAGCTCGTGCTCGCGCTCGGGCCGAGCCACGACCGCACCGATGAGATCGCCCGCAGCATCACCGAGCGCGAGCCGCGCGTGCGCAGTGTCGCCAACCCGTCCGGCCGGACCCCTGAGGCGCTCAACGCCGCCCTGGGTGCCCTGGGCGAGGTCGACGTCGTGGTGCGGGTCGACGGGCACGGGGTCCTCGACCGCGACTACGTGCGTACCGCAGTCACCCTCCTGGCCGAGACCGGCGCCGCCAACGTCGGGGGCCTGATGGATGCCGAGGGGGTCACCTCGTTCGAGCGCGGTGTGGCCGCGGCCATGACCTCACGGCTCGGGGTGGGGGCTGCCCGGTTCCACACCGGCGGCGACGCCGGACCCGCCGACACGGTCTACCTCGGGGTGTTCCGCCGGGCCTGGCTGACCCGGATGGGCGGGTACGACCGCCGTTTCGTCCGCGCACAGGACTGGGAGCTCAACCACCGGATCCGTGAGGCCGGCGGCCTCATCTGGTTCTCGCCCCGGCTCCGGGTGGCCTACCGCCCGCGTCCCACGCTGGCCGCCCTCGCCCGGCAGTACCGCGACTACGGTCGGTGGCGCCGGGTGGTCGCACGAACCCACTCCGGGACGATCAACGCCCGGTACCTCGCACCACCGGCAGCGCTGGTGGGCGTGGCGGCTGGGCTCGTCGGCGGGTTCGTGTGGTGGCCGCTGTGGCTGGCGCCGGCGGGCTACCTCGTCCTGACCACCATCGGGGGCCTCACCGTGCACGACGCCCGGCTGCGGCCCGCCGACCGGCTCTGGCTGCCGGTGGTGCTGCCCACCATGCACCTGTGCTGGGGCTGGGGTTTCCTGACGAGCACGGTCCGGATCGACGACTGAGCTGCGTCGCGCAGGCCGCTCCCGCGCCTTACCGGACCCGGTAGAACTCGAGGTTCTTCGACGGTGAGGTGTAGTCGAGCACCCAGTTGGCGGGGGGACCCTCCGGGTGATCGCGCACCCACGGTGCCAATGCCGTCTGGCAGAACTGGCACGTTTGGGACTTCCTGCTGAACAGCACGACGAAGTCGCCGGGCTCGGGCTGCTTCGTGGTCCCGGTGAGACTCGTGGGATCGCCTGACCAAACCTTGTCGCCACCGAAGAAGTCACGCTGGTAGGCGGGAAGGATGCGCTTGGTCTCCCAGTCGGTCCAGACGCGAGGTGCCTTGGCGTCCTTGCCGCGAAGGTGGTCACGCAGCTCCTCGAGGGCTGCCGCGCCGTTCGGGGCAAAGGCAGGGCTGGTGGTCGCGTAGTCGGTCACGAAGGCCACGGGACCCCAGCACACCAGTGCACCGAGGGCTACGGACGGAATCGCGCGCCACGCAGCCCCGGACCGCTGCAAGGGGGTCTTGGCCACCAGCCACCCGGCCAGGACGGCCACGAGCCCACCCACGGCGAGCGCGGCCGGAGGGAAGAAGGGGATCCAGTACCGCTCCACGTCGATCCGTGCGCGAGGCTGCCACGGGTCGATCAGGCCCGTCGGAGCCACCGTCAACAGGTAGACACCGACGAACCAGGCCGACATCAACCGCAGCGGCCCGTTCCGGGCGACCAGGCCGAGTAGGGCGAGGCCGCCGACCGCCACCATCCAGATACCGCCGGCGGTCTTCAGCGCCGCCTTGATGACGAACATGAGGTAGACCATGCGGGGCTGTCCCACGAGCCATCGGTGTTCGGCGATCGAGGGTGTTGCGACCGCTTCGGTGGCTGGCTTGTCGCCCATCCCGGTGAGGATGTGCATCTTCAGGAGCGGGTCACCGTAGAAGGCCCAGCTGATGCCCACGTCGAGCAGGGCCCAGAGCATCACCGGCGCGGCGACCCACGCCGCGCTGCGCAGGACGCTCCCACGCCGCCACAGGATCACGGCCACGAGAGGCCACACGACGATGGCGGACTCCCTCACCTCGAAGCTCCACCCCAGCAGGAAGCCCACGGCGAGCAGCCAGGGGTACGCACGACGTCGGGCCACCAGCCGGTCGCGGGCGATGAGCGCGAGCAGCACGGCGGCCGTGAGGATCGCCATGGACATGATGTCGGGGTAGCCGCGCGACAGGTTGTAGAAGAAGACCCGGTTGGAGACGAGCAGGACGATCGCCACGACTGCGGCGGTCCAGCCCCAGAAGCGTCGGGCGATCAGGGCGACCGTCGTGGTGAGGACGCCGGCGGACAGCAACGGCCAGAAGTAGTAGCTGATGGGTGCGTTGCCGAACAGCCGCGCCGTGGGCAGGTTGGCCAGGACGATGCCGTACCGGGTGTACCCGAGGGGTACCCAGCCCTTCGCCGGGAAGTGCATCCCGGCCATGACGTAGTGCCATGGGTCCGTGGGCACGACGATGGAGCGAAACAGGTACCCGACCAGGATGACGACGAGGCCGAGGGCCGTCGCGATGCCGAAGTCGCCCTTCGTGGGAGCCCGTCCGCTGAGCCAGTCCCTGCGCCTCGGGGTGTCACGGCTCGCGGCGCCGTGTCCTTGGGCCGAGTCCCGGCCCACGTCGAGAGTGGTCATGAGGCCCTTTCGTGCGGACCAGCGCACGGCGCGCTGGGGAACTGCCCGCCCCATCGTACGGTGTGCCGACCGCCGCGACGAAACCCGCGAGCGTTCCCGTGGGCGCCGATCCGGGGGCGCCGAGCGGAATTCGTGAGCCCGCTCGGTGAGCCCATAGCATGACGTTCGGCCCCTCGAAAGGATCTCTCCATGCCCTCCCTGAGTGTCGTCGTGCCCATCTACAACGTGAGCGACTACCTCGGAGCCTGCCTGGAGTCCCTGGCCAGCCAGACCCTCGAGGAGATGGAGGTCGTCCTCGTCGACGACGGATCCACCGACAACTCCGGCGAGATCGCAGCGAGCTTCGCCTCGGCGCGCGAGAACTGGCACCTGATCACGGTCGAGAACGGCGGACTGGGTCGCGCGCGCAACATCGGGTTCGACCATTCCACCGCCGAATACGTGACGTTCGTCGACTCCGACGACCTGATCCCGCGGGACGCCCACGAGCTCATGCTGCACGCGGTGTCGGAGAGCGGTTCCGACCTGGTCTGCGGTGCCGTCCTCAGATTCGACGGTGCCACGACGTTCCCGTCGCCGCTGCACCGCCGAGCGATCCTGCGCACCCAGATGCGGACGCACATCAGCCAGAGTCCTGAGCTGATCTACGACACGACCGCCTGGAACAAGGTCTATCGCCGGTCCTTCCTCCTCGAGCACGGTCTCCGGTTCCCCGAGGGCGTGTACTACGAGGACATCCCGCTCACGCTCCCCGCCCACTTCCTCGCGCGCTCGGTCGACGTCCTGACCGACACGGTCTACCTGTGGCGCGAACGCCAGACGGCCGTCCAGTCGATCACGCAGCGGCGCACCGAGGTGAAGAACCTCGCTGACCGAATGGCTGCCGTCTCGTCCGTGAACGACTTCCTCCTGGGGCGACGTGACGATGCGGGCAAGAAGCTCCACGACCTCAAGGTGCTCACCGTCGACATTCCCCTGTTCCTCGAGGTGTTCCACGAGGGCAGCGACGAGTTCCGGGGCGCGGTCATCTCGCTGGTGGGAAAGTTCCTCGACACCGTCGCACCTTCGACCTTGGCGAAGGTCCCGCCGCTGCGGCGCCTGCAGTACCACCTGATCGGGCGGGGGATGTCGGCCGAACTGCTGGAGCTGCAGGACTACTACCGCGTGCCCGCCAACCGCGGGCACTTCGTCCGCCAGGGAGTGCGGCTCTACGCCGACCTGCCGTTCCGGACGGACAAGTCGAAGGCAGTCCCGGCGTCGGTCTACGAGGTGACCCGATCACAACCACTGCGGACCGGGGTGCGGGACGTCGGCTGGCGGGGCGACGCCCTGGTGGTGGACGGGCACGCCTTCATCCACCGGGTTCCCGAGGCCACGCCGACATCCTCGATCCGCCGCTTCCAGCTGCGTCGCCTCGATGCGCCCGGCCGGCCCCAACGGGTCCGAGCCCGTCGGGTCCGGCGCCGGGACCTCACGGCGCGTACCGTCGGCATGCCGGTTTCCTACGACGCTGCCGGCTTCAGGGCGACGATCCCGGCATCCCAATTGCTCCTGCCCCCGGGCACGGACTCAGCCCGTTTCGAGCTCGTGGCCCAGGTGGCTGCGCCGTCCGCCCGGCGAGGCTCCAGCGTGGGTAATCCCGAGCTCGGGGCTGGTCGGCACCCTCGTCGCTGCTTGGTGGCGCCCGACCAGCTCGCCTTGCCGAAGTTCGAAGATCGGCGGTTCGTCGTGGCCGTCGAACGCGTCGACGCCTTGTTGGAGTCGGTGGTCGTGGAGGGAGACGGGGTGCGCTTCACCCTGCGCTCCACGACGGGCGGGTGGGACCAGCACGCCGCGCTCTTCCTTCGGAGGACCGACGCGTTGCGGGGGCGCGTCGTCCCGTTGCGCCTTGAGGGGGAACACGCCACCGCGGTTGTCAGCGCGCACGACCTCGAGGTGCACAGCACCTCGTTCTCGCAGCGTGAGTGGATCATCGGCCTGACCCGGTCGGAGGCACCGGCGGACTCCGAACCCCAGCGACTGGTGCACCTTGCACCCGACAGCGAGGACATGTTCCTCGTGCTCCGCGGGCGATCGCTGGAGGTCCGGGAGTCGGCGGCGGGGGGAGCTACGATCCTCGACACGCGCCCGGGACCCGTGCTCACGTCGTTCGCCTGGGCTGGCGACGGGCTTCACGTCGAGGGCGACCTTGGGGGCGCTGTCATCGACTCGTTGACACTGACCGCCCCGAGTGGCGACCGGCACGTGCTCCCGGTCTCGGTGGACGGCGACTCATGGTCCGCCACCCTCCCCGGACACGCCGAGCCGGGCCTGCCGAGCCTCCGCGCCCTGGAGGACGGCCTGTGGACATGGACCGTCACCACGGACGAGCTGGGCGAGCGCGAACGCGTGGTGCGGACGTCCAGCACGGCGCAGGCGCTGTTCGGCGACGCCGGTGCGGTGGACGGCCTGACGTACCTGCTCCGGGCGGGCGACGCCCATGAGCTCCTCCTCTCGGTCGACGCCCTCGGCGACTACCGCGACAGGGGAGCCCTGCACCGACAGCGCAACCGTCGCTACTGGTACCGACTCCAGCAGCGAATGCCGTTGGAGGACACCATCTTCTTCGAGTCGTGGCGCGGCCGTCAGTGCTCCGACAACCCTCGTGCCATCTATGAGGAGCTGCAGCGCCAGGGCGACCCACGCCGGTGCGTCTGGGCGGTCCAGGACCTCTCCGTGGAGGTACCGGAGGGAGCCACACGGGTGGTGACCGGGAGCCGGGACTACTACCGGCACCTGGCTCGGTCGCGGTGGGTCATCAGCAATGACTCGATGCCCGTCCACTACGTCAAGCGACCGGGGACCCGGTACGCCCAGACCTGGCATGGGACACCGCTGAAAAGGATCGGTTTCGACATCGAGAACCTGCAGATGGCGAACAAGAACTACCTGAAACAGTTCGCCCACGAAGTCACCAAGTGGGACGCACTCGTCTCGCCCAACGCCTTCTCGACCGAGATCCTGCGCCGGGCTTTCCGGTACGACGGCGAGGTCCTCGAGATCGGGTACCCGCGCAACGACATCTTCCACCGCCCCGAGCTCGCGCAGGGCAAGGCCAAGCTGGTCCGGGCGCGCCTGGGCATCCCCGAGGACAAGCGCGTGATCCTGTACGCGCCCACCTGGCGGGACAACGACTATGACGCCACCGGGCAGTACCAGTTCACGATGAAGCTGGACCTCGAGCGGCTCCACCAGGAGTTCCGCGACGACAGCGTCCTGTTGATCCGCGGTCACCAGCTGGTGGCTTCCGCCATCGATGCCTCGATGTTCGGTGGCTTCGCCCTCAACGTGTCGAGGTACCCCGACATCCGCGACCTGTACCTCGTTGCCGATGTGCTCGTCACGGACTACTCCTCGGTCATGTTCGACTTCGTCAACACGGGGCGCCCGATCCTGTTCTTCACCTGGGACCTCGAGGACTACCGCGACAACCTCCGCGGGTTCTACTTCGACTTCGAGCAGGATGCCCCCGGGCCGCTCATCGCCGAGTCGGCTGGGATCATCGACGCCCTGCACCACCTCGATGAGGTCCGCGACCGCTACGCCGACAGGTACGCGGTCTTTCGGGAGAAGTACGCGGGGCTCGAGGACGGCCACGCCTCGGCACGCATGATCCGGCAGTTCCTGTGACCGTCGACGCTCCCGGGAGCAGGCCCGCGCCGGCCCTTTCAGTGGTCGTAGCCGTCTACGACGTGGAGCCCTGGATCGCCGAATGCCTCGAGTCGGTCGCCGCGGTGGTCCCGCCCGACGCCGAGGTCATCATCGTCGACGACGGGTCCACCGACGCGAGCTCGCAGATCTGCGACCGGGCTGCGGCGCACCGGTCGGGTTGGCGGGTCGTGCACCAGCCCAACGCGGGCCTCGGGGCGGCGCGGAACGCTGGGCTCGACCTCGCCCGGGGCGAGTATGTCGGCTTCGTCGACGGTGACGACCTGTTGCTGCCGGCCTATGCGGAGCTCGTCCCTCGTGCGGTTGCGTCGGGTGCCAGCGTCGCCACTGGCGCGGTGAACCGCACCGACGGGGTCCACGACTGGCCATCCGGCCTGCACTCGCAGGCACTCGACGGGCTGGGTGCCAGTGCGGCGCTCGCCACGGACCTCTCGCTGGTCTACGACACCACCGCCTGGAACAAGGTCTACCGCCGCTCCTTCCTGGAGGAGCACGGCCTCCGGTTTCCTGAGGGCGTCCTCTACGAGGACCTGCCCTTCACCATCCCGGCGTTGCACCACGCCGGCACGGTGGCAGTCGTGCACGACCCCGTCTACCGCTGGCGCAGCCGACAGGGCGGGCTCTCGATCACCCAGCGGCGCAACGAGCTGGCCAACCTCACGGACCGGTTCGCTGCCGTGAGCGCCGTCGACCGCTTTCTGGCCGAGCACGACCTGGCTGACGCCCGGGCCCACCACGACCTCAAGGTGCTGCGGCTCGACCTGCCGCTCTACACCGCAGCTCTGCCCGAGGCCGACGACGCGTTCCGGGACGCGTACCTGCGGTTCGTGGCACAGGTGGCCTCGCACGTGTCGCGCGAGCAGCGGGTCTCGCTCCCTCCGACCCTTCGGCTGTACCTCGAGCTCGCTGAGGCCGGCCGGATGCACGACCTCGAGGTCGTGGTCCGCGCCCGTCGTGGGGAGCGCGCCTGGGCCCGGGACGACCGGGGCAGGGTGGACCGTGTGCGTGACATCGTCAGGTCCTTCGGCATCGAGCGAGAGCTGGCGTTGTCTCCCGCCCCGAAGCTCGCCCGGCGACTCGTCAGCAGCCTCGTGAAGACCCTCCTCCCGTCCTGGCTGCGTAGCGCCCTTGGCGGCTGGCGGCGCCGTCGGGCAGGTGCGCGGCGAGCAGGTGTTGCCTGATGCTGGGAGACGGTGGGCGTGGCGTACTCTCGGTGCGCGGGTCCGAGACGCGACGATGTCTCGAGTTGGCAGGCATGTCGCGCGGCGGCACTGGACAGACGAGGACGCCTTGACTCTTATCACCAGAACGCGAGCCCTTGTGCTCAAGCGCAGCGTCCTGTGGACCTTGATCGTGCGCGACCTCCGGGTGCGGTACGCGCGCAGCGCCCTCGGCTACGTCTGGACCGTTCTCGACCCGCTGCTGATGTCGTTGATCTACTTCGTCGTCTTCGTCTACATCTTCAAGCGCGACGACCTGGGGCACGAGCCGTACTTCATGTTCCTCATCGTGGGGCTGCTTGCGTGGCAGTGGTTCTCGGGGTCGCTGACTGACACGTCCCGTGCGCTGATCCAGGAGGCGAAGCTCGTGCGGTCGACGAACCTTCCGCGTGAGATCTGGGTGGTCCGCATCGTGCTGGCCAAGGGCATCGAGTACCTCCTGTCGCTGCCGGTCCTGCTGTTGTTCGTGGTCGTCTACCTCGTGAGAGGGGACGCCCACCTCAACGGCTGGATCGTGCTGTTCCCCCTCGGTGCACTGGTGGAGGCGACCGCGTTGATCGGGCTGGGCCTGATCCTCGCGCCCGCCACCGCCCTGGTGACCGACATGCAGCGAGTGGTTCGCATCGCGCTGCGGATGCTCTTCTACGCCACGCCGGTCATCTATGCCACCCACCTGGTCCCCAAGCCCTACGACATGATGACGTGGCTCAACCCCCTGACCGGAGTGCTCGAGATGATGCGCGCGGGGATGTTCCCGCACGACCGCCTGCCCATCGTGTGGGGCTCGATCGCGACCGCAGTGGTGGTCAGCGTCCTGCTGCTGGTGGTCGGGTGCGTGGTCTTCCAGCGCCTTGAACGCGCAGTCCTCAAGGAGATCTGATGGCAGAGCCGGTCATCTCGGTCGACGGGCTCGGCATCGAGTTCTACCGCAGTCGTCGCCGCAAGCTCCAGCTGCGAGAGCTGCTCTTCACCGGGCGCAACAGCGCGCCCAAGGAAACCTTCTGGGCGCTGCGCGACGTCTCGTTCGACATCAAGCCCGGCGAGGCCGTCGGCCTCGTGGGTGGGAACGGCAGCGGCAAGAGCACTTTGCTGAAGATGATCGCCGGGGTGCTCCTCCCCGATGAGGGCGACGTGGCCGTCAGGGGTGGTGTGGCGCCACTGATCGAGCTGACCGGAGGGTTCGTGGGCGAGCTGACGGCCCGCGACAACGTCTACCTCACGGCGGGTCTGCACGGCCTGTCCAAGGACGAGATCGACGAACGGTTCGACGAGATCATCGACTTCGCCGGTCCGGAGGTCCGAGCAGGGCTGAACACCCCGTACCGGCACTTCTCCTCGGGCATGCAGGTGCGTCTCGGCTTCGCCGTGGTGACGACCCTCAACGAGCCCATCGTCCTCGTCGACGAGGTGCTTGCGGTGGGAGACAGGGCATTCCGCGAGAAGTGCTACCAGCGCATGGAGTCGCTGCTGGCCGACGGGCGAACCCTCTTCCTGGTGTCGCACTCCGAGAACGACCTCAAGCGCTTCAGCACGCGGGGGCTCTTTCTCAAGCACGGCCGCCTGGTGATGGACGGCCCCATGCTGGAGGTCCTCGAGCGCTACAACTCGGACCTGGATGCAGGGACGTGAGCTTGGGCGAGGGCCCCGTCGTCGGCAACGCGGCGGCGCGTGCTGTTCATGGACACACGGCAGGGGCCGACATCGTCCTGATGGGCGCCGGAAGCGGCGGCGAGTCCCTGGCCGGGGGAGTGGTCGACTCCCCGCGCAGCATCACCCATGAGACCGCGGACGCACGGTCGCAGTTCGACGCACTGGCGAGTGTCCTCGAGTCGACCGATGACGCGCCCCTCGTCGCGGTCGCGGCCCGTCTCGACATCTCCGACGTCGCCCTCCTCGATCTCCTGGACCGCCCCGGGCGAGGCACGGCCACGCTCGTCGCCAACCCGCTGGCCCTGACGGCAGGCCGCGACGCTGCCTCCATCGCCCGGGTCGGTCTCGACGGTCGCGCGGTCGAGTCGGTCGGGACCCCGGCGCACGTCGTGACCCGACCGACCCATGTCCTGCCCGGCGTGCTCCGGGTGGATGCCGGGGACCGCGCGCAGGCGGCAAACCTGCTGCGCGCGGCCAGTGCCTCCGTCACGCCGGCGTGGGGCGATGATGCCCTGGCCGCGGCCGTCCTGGTCCTGGTCCGGGGCGGGCTGGTCGTGGGCGCTTCGCCCCTGGGCCCCCACGACTGGCGCCGTGACGGCATCCAGGCCGTCGGCGCGCCGGGCGGGCCCTGGCGCCAGCGACTTCGCGGCGCGTCGCGCGGTGACGACGGCTTCTTCTCGACGTATGCCGTGCGGCCGCTGTCCCGGCGGCTCACGGCCCTGGGTCTGGCCCGGGGGTGGCGGCCGAACCCGGTGACCATCGTGTCGGTGCTCCTCGGTCTCGGCGCCGCGGCCCTGGTCGCCACGGGCTGGCGCTGGGCCTGGGCGGTGGCCGCAGTGGTGCTGCTCCTTGCGCTGGTCGTCGACTGCGTCGACGGCGAGATCGCCCGGTTCACGCGCAGCTTCAGCCCGCTGGGCGCGTTCCTGGACGCCGTCGGCGACCGGGTCAAGGAGTATGCCGTCGTGGCCGCAGTGGCGGCGGTGGCCGTGCGGCAGGGCCAGCCGGGGTGGCCGGTGGCCATCGCGGCGCTGGCCGTCGTCACGCTCCGCCACCTCGAGGACTCGGCCTACGCACACCGACTGTCGTTCAGCCTGCGCAGCCAGGCGGACGTGCTGCCGGTCGAGGTGGAGCGCGACCTGGGGCCGACTGGGGCCAGGGTCACCCTGCCGGAGCCGGCGGGCCGGCGTGCCCGTGCCGTGTTCTGGCTCAAGAAGGTCATCCACATGCCCATCGCTGAGCGATACCTCCTGATCTCCCTGACGCTGCTCCTGGGTCGCCCCATGCTGGTGCTGTGGACCCTGACGGTGGCCGTGGCCGCGGCGGTGGCCTGGACCCAGGGCGGCCGCTCCGCGAAGGCGCTGCTGCGTCGAGACCGCTCGTGGGCAGAGGTTCCCGCCAGTCCGGTGGCCGGGCCCTTGGACGTCCAGCTCGACCTCGGCCCCCTGGCCAGGGCCATGGGTCGTCTCGGTCGTGGTCCCTTCCCCGTGGGGGCGCTCGGTGCGGTCATCCTCGTCGTGGCCGTGCCCTGGACGCAGTGGCAGCGCGAGAACGCGGTCGCCCTCGCGGTGGCCGTGACAGCGGTCGTGCTCATCGGCCTGGGGTGGCAGCCGCCCCTCCACTCGCCGCTGGGCTGGCAGGGGCCGGCTGCTCTCTGGGTGGCCGAGGTGCTGGTGGTCGGCATCGCCGTGCACCACACCGTCGACGTGAGGTCTGCCGCCGGCTTCTGCTTCCTGGCAGTGGTCGCCTACCACCGGTACGACGTCATCTACCGTGAGCGCGACACCGGGCAACCGCCGGCCGGCTGGGTGCTCGTGGCCGGGCTCGGTGGAGACGGACGGATTCTCGTGGTCCTCCTCGTTGCCCTCGTCGCGCAGCAGGCTGTGGTGCCGGTGCTCTGGTGTGGCACCGTGCTCCTCGGCGCGCTCTATGTCGGCGAGTCCGTGGTGGGCTGGCGGTCGTGGATCTCCGCCGGTCGAGGCCAGGTGGCGCTGTCATGACCGCGGACCACAACCCGCAGGACAGCCGCCCGTCGATGGAGCAGCTCAGGGCCGTGGCCCAGCCGCCGGAGCACATCGCGCGCTACAACGCCGAACACTGGGTCGGGGCGCTCTACATGCGCCACGTGTCCCTGTATGCCACCCGCGCGTTGCTGCCGACCGGCATCAGCCCCAACGGGGTCACCTGGCTGATGATCCTCGTCGGGCTGGCCGGGGCGGCGGCCGTTCCGTTCCTTGGCGTGTGGGGTCCGTTGCTGTGCGCCCTGGCGATGCAGGTCCAGATCCTGCTCGACTGCAGCGACGGCGAGGTCGCCCGCTGGCGACAGCGCTTCTCGCCTGCCGGCATCTACCTCGACCGGATCGGCCACTACGTCACGGAGGCGGCCATCCCGGTGGCCCTCGGCCTGCGGGCCGACTCGTGGTCCTGGGACGACCCTGGCCGCGTCGGTGGCTGGACCGTGCTCGGGCTCCTGGTCTCGGTCGTCGTCCTGCTCAACAAGGCGTTCACCGACCTGGTCGTCGTGGCCCGGGCCAAGACGGGTCGGCCCATGCTGGACGACGTGGCCGCCACCGCGCGGTCCAGGGTGTCGGGGCTGGCAGCCCTGCGCAGGGCCTTCGGCTACCTGCCGATCTTCCGGGCCTTCGTGGCCGTCGAGGCCTCGCTGCTCGTGCTGGCCGCCGCCGTCGTCGACGCGGTGCACGGCGACCTGCTGGGCAGCCAGGTGCTGGTCGTGGTCATGGTCCCGCTGGCGCTCGTCACTGCGGCGGGCCACCTCGTCGGCGTGCTGACCAGCTCGCGGCTCGACTGAGTGTTCGGTGCCGGCCATGAGATCCCCTGGGACACAACGCACTCCGCAGGCGCAGGGTGCGCCTGTCCTGCAGTGGGCCCAGGAGCACGGTGAGGTCGGTGGCGTGCTGACCAGCCACCTCCAGCTCACCCGGCAGCTGCGGGCCGAGGGTCATCCGGTCCGCTACGTCGACACCGGGTCTGCCGCTCGCGCGGTGGCCGCCCTGCCGCACCTCTGGAGACGCCGCTCCCTGCACCTGTTCCACATCACGAGGCTGTGGCGCGCGATCGTCCTCGGGCCGCTGTTCGCGGTGCTCCCGGGGCGCACGGTCCTCGTGCTCCACTCGGGCTCGGTCGGCCGCCAGCTCGACACCATGCGGCCCCTGCAGGCACGGCTGCTGCGGCGGGCGCTGCCGGCGTATGACGAGATCTGGGCCGTCAACGACGAGATCGGCCGGCGCCTGCCGGCGACCCTCGCCCGCCGCGTGCGGGTCGTGGCCCCCTTCGCGGCCGAACAGCAGCCCGACAGGGAGACCTCGCAGTCACCCGGGCGTGACCCCCACCTGCTCACCGTCACGACCAACGCGGGGCTGGCGCACTACCGCGCCGACCTGGCCGTCGACGCCGTGGCGCTGGTCCGCCGGGCCTGGCCGGACGCCCGGCTCCGGGTGCTGGCCTACGGACACGACGGCGCCGACCTGGCTGGCCTGCGGGCCCGGGTCGAGGAGCTGCCGTGGGTCGAGCTCACCTTCGACTCGAGTCCCGACGAGGTTCACCAGGTGCTGCGCCGCACGGGGGTGTTCCTGCGGCCCACCGACTGGGACGGCGACTCCGTCGTCGTGCGCGAGGCGCTCGCGGCGGGCGCGCGGGTCGTGGCCACCGACACCTCGCCGCGACCGGTCGGCGTCGAGCTGAGCGCGTCCAGCGCGCGCGAGGTCGCCGATGCCGTGCTCCACGGTGGCCGGGCCAGCGACGGCGAGGGGCTCGCAGCCACGACGCTGCTCGATGCGGCCCGCGCCGCGATGACATCCCTGCGGTGAACGGGCGGTAGCCTCTCGGCAACGCCTGCGAGGACTCGCGGGCGCGGTCGGCACCCGGCACGGGAGCCGGCCACCCGACATACGAGGAGCACCTGGGTGAGCAGTCGCACGGTCATCACGTTCGGCACGTTCGACGTGCTGCACGTCGGGCACGTCCGGGTCCTGAAGCGGGCGGCCGAGTTCGGCGACCGCCTCGTGGTGGGTGTTTCGGCCGACGAGCTCAACATCGCCAAGAAGGGCCGCGCCCCGGTGTTCGACCAGGACGAGCGCGTCGAGATCGTCAGCAGCCTGTCGGTCGTGGACGAGGTGTTCGTCGAGGAGTCGCTGGAGAAGAAGCGCGACTACATCCTCGAGCACGGCGCGTCGGTCCTCGTCATGGGTGACGACTGGGCCGGGAAGTTCGACTGGGTGTCCGACGTCTGCGAGGTGGTCTACCTGCCCCGCACGCCGTCAGTCTCGACCACCGGGCTCATCGAGCACATCGCCAAGATCGCCCCCTGACGGCGGGGGAGTCGAAGCCGCCTCGTCGAGGGCCAGCCGCCTGGCCAGCTTGGTGTAGCGCGTCTCCAGCTCGCGGAATCGCAGGTACGTGGTCACCGTGAATGACAGGAACGCCACGACCAGCGCGTAGAGGACCATGTCGGTGCCGCGGCCGACCCCCACGAAGTGGGCCATCCGGTTCCAGACCGCCGGGAAAAGGATGGACACGACCGCGAACCCGGCGAAGAGGATCAGGCCGATGCGCCGGATCGCCTGCGACCGGGCGCCGCGCGAGCGGAAGAGGCGGGCCACCACCGCGACGACGACGACGATGAGCAGGGCCTGGATCAGGATGAGTTTCATCGCAGGATCAGCTCCACGAGGATGTTGACGGCGTTCCACAGCGACTGTCCCTTGGAGCGGGAGTAGTCGGTGTAGAGGATGTGCACGGGGCTCTCGCCGTACCGCACGTCCATCGCGCCGATCTGCGCGACGAGCTCGGAGGCGTGCGCCATGCGGTTCTGGGTGATGTCGATCCGCTCGACCACGGGACGTGAGATCACGCGCAACCCGTTGTGCGCGTCCGTCAGCCGGGTGCGGGTGGTGAGGTTGGTGTAGGCCACGGCGAGCCGCAGGACGACCCGCTTCAGCGGGCCGGCCTGGGTGCGCTCGTCGAGGAAGCGCGACCCGAAGACGACGTCGAGGCCCTCGCTGCGGGCCTTGTCGAGCATGGCGACGACGTCCTGCACCTGGTGCTGACCGTCGGCATCGAACGTGACCACCCAGCGCATCCCCGGCATCGACAGGGCGTACTCGAAACCGGTCTGCAGGGCGGCGCCCTGGCCGAGGTTGACCGGGTGTCGGACGACGACGGCCCCCGCCGCGGCTGCCTCGGCCGCCCCGTTGTCGGTGGACCCGTCGTCGATGCAGACGATGTGGGGGAACACCACACGGGCTGTGCGGACCACATCGCCGATGACCCGGGCCTCGTTGTAGAGGGGGACGACCAGCCAGACTTCGTCATTCATCGGCGGCCAGCCTAGTGAGGTTGAGCGGCGGTGGGGGCCGCCCGCGCCACGCCACGCTCGACATGACCTCTGCCGAGGGTCCGCAGGAGCCGGCAACCGTAACAAAACGGCCACGGTCGCCCCTTGCTGGTGTGACGCATGTGACTGGTGTGTGACTCTGGATCGGCCGCCTGCGCGCCGGGTGCCGGCGGCCCGGACGACACCGACCCGCCGGGTCGTCGCTCTCGACGCCCGGCAGCCGCCACACGCGACGTTACGGACAGCCATGACAGCACCCAGCGCCACTCGACTCCGACTGCTCGGCTCGACTTCCGTGGTGACGGCCCTGCTGCTGACCGCCTCCGTCGTGGCCGTGCGTCCACCCGCCGCCGATGCGGTGCCGTACCCGGTCGCGACGCACCTGCGCGAGGTGACCTTGCAGCCCCTCGGCGAACAGGCCCTGCTGTCCGCCGCCGACCAGCCCGTCGCGCCCACCGAGGGCGCTCGCACGTACCGACCTCAGGGCTCCCCCCGCGCGGGCTTGCAGACCGGGGCGCAGGCGACCCATCGCCGGCTGCACGTCATCGGGGTCACCTGGGCGCCCGGCGCGCTCTCGGCGAGCGACCGGGTCGAGTACCGCGTCAAGGACGGGGCGACCTGGGGCGACTGGACCGCCATGGTGGCCGAGGACGACCATGCGCCCGACCCGGGGACCCCGGAGGCGCGCTCCCAGCGCGCCGGCACCGACCCGTATGTCGTCACGGCCGATGCCGTCGAGGCGCGGGTGCTCACCGACCGGTCAACCGCCCCCGCGGGAGTCCAGCTCGACCTCGTCGACCCCTCGGTCTCGGCGGCGGACTCCGCGAGCGCGGGCTCGGGTCCCGGCTCGGCGCAGGCGGCGGGCACGAAGCCGACGATCCTGAGCCGGGCCCAGTGGGGCGCCGACGAGAGCCTGCGGACCGGGGTGCCGCAGTACGGCACGATCAAGGCCGGCTTCGTCCACCACACCGTCAACGCGAACTCCTACACCTCGGGCCAGGTCCCCGCGATCATCCGCGGCATCTACGCCTTCCACACCAGGTCCCGGGGCTGGAGCGACATCGGCTACAACTTCCTCATCGACAGGTTCGGCCGCACCTGGGAGGGCCGCGCGGGTGGCGCCGACCAGCCCGTCATCGGCGCACACACGGGCGGCTTCAACGGGCAGCTGTTCGGTGCCGCGGCCATCGGCACCTTCGACACGACGACGCCGCCGGCCGCGACCATGTCCGCCTACACCAAGCTCTTCGCCTGGAAGCTCAGCCTTGCCCACGTCGACCCGATGGCCAAGGTCACCCTCACCGGCATGACCCGCGCGGTCTACACCGTCTCCGGCCACCGGGACGCCGACGGCGAGCCGAACAACACCGCCTGCCCGGGGAACGCGCTCTACGCGCGGCTCGGCGCGATCCGCACGGGCGCACGCGACCTCATGGGTGCGAACTTCTTCAACCCGACGCAAGACACCACGCAGTGGGACTACGGCAAGCCGGGCCTGACGGTCAGGGCCAAGCCCAACCGGCCGACGATGCGCTGGACCCTGCAGGTGCGCAGCGCCTGTCGCACCGACATCCTCGCGACGGCATCCGGCACCGCCACCAGTGCCACGGGGATCGTGGCGCCGTGGAACGGAAAGCTGGCCTCCGGCGCCTGGGCGCCGCCCGGCGACTACCTCGTGAGCGTCTCGGGCTCAGCCGGCTCCGGAACCATCAACAGCGTCCCGCCGTACACCGTCCGGGTGCACGTCAACGACGCAGCCGGTGCGCCCCCGGGCTACTGTCCCGACAGGATCGGCGGCGCGGACCGCTACGACACCGCGGTGCGCGTTGCGCGGGCATCGACCCCTGGTGCCACGGCGGTCGTCCTGGCGAGCGGTACCGACGCAGGCATGGCGGATGCGCTCGTGGCGGCGCCCCTGGCCCGCAAGAGGGCCGCAGCCTTGGTGTTGACCGGGCCGAGCCAGCTGCCTGCGAGCGTCTCTGCCGACCTGCGTGCGCGGCGTGCGACGTCCGCCACCATCGTCGGCGGGACTGGCGTGATCTCGGCCAACGTCGAGTCCCAGCTGCGCGCCCTCGGTGTGACCACCATCGACCGCATCGCCGGTCGCAACCGCTACGACACGGCCGCCAAGGTGGCGGTGCGGATGGGAGCCTCACCCGACGTCCTGGTCGCCTCGGGGCTCTCCGGGGCGATGGCCGACGGCCTCGTCCTGTCCGGGCCCGGTGCGGCGCTGGCCCGTCCGGTCCTCCTGGTGACGCCCGACCGCGTCCCCGGCGAGACCACGTATGCCCTGGGCAAGGTTGGCGCGGTCAGGTCGGTCGTCGCAGGCGGCACCGGGGTGGTGTCTGATGCCGTGCTGCGCCAGCTGCCCGCGCCCCGCAGGGTCGCCGGGGTCGACCGGTACGCCACGGGTGTCGCCGTGGCGCGATGGGCGCAGGCCCTGATGCCCGCTCGGCAGGTGCTGATGTCCTCCGGTGAGCCGACGGCCCTCGTGGACACGCTGTCCGGTGGCCAGCTGGGGCGCATCACCCTCTATGCCACCGCCACGGCCATGCCGGCGAGCACCGCGGGGTGGCTCGACGCGGCCCCCGGGCTCGAGGACGTCACGGTCCTCGGCGGAACGGCTGCAATCAGCGACCTCGTGGCGGGTCGCGCCCAGCGGTCTGTGCTCCAATGAGAGGCTGCCCCTCTGTCATGGAACGAGATTGGACGTGAGTGTCGTGGGAGTGATTCGTCGGTATGCCGTGCGGGCGGCGGTGGTGCCGCTGCTCACCGCCGCGTCGCTGGCACTGTCGGGGACGCAGGTCGGGGCCCTGGCCGCGACCGGTGACCCCACGGGGCCCGAGTGGGGGGCCAACCAGGCCAGGCCGACCTTCGAGGAGAGCCCGTCCGACGGCAACCCGGTGGGTCCGGGACTCGCCGCACCGGCGCCGGACGGCGCGCCGATCCGCGGGTCGGCCCGAGCGCAGGCAGCCGCGGCGGCCGCGACCCCGGGGTGGGTCCTGCACGGCGCGGGGTGGGGTCACGGGCTGGGCATGAGCCAGTACGGCGCCTGGGAGATGGCCAAGGCCGGCAAGACGGCCAAGCAGATCCTGGCGACCTACTACACCGGCACCACGTACGACGCGGTCACGGACAACCAGGTGATCAACGTCAACATCGTGTACTCCACCACGTCCGCGACCGCGACCAGCTCGCAGCTGGTGGCGGGCAACGGCGGGGGCGCCTTCCGGGTCACGGTCGCCGGGTCGACGACAGCCATGAACGGGGTCGCGGGACAGCAGGTCACGTTCACTCGCAGCGGCTCGTCGGTGAAGGCGGCGTGCGTCTCGTGCAGCGGTGCCACGTCCCTGATCGGCGCCTCTGCCACGCTTGCGTGGGACACCCTCGCAGCGGACAAGACCCTCATGCAGATGGGTGGCGCCAAGTACCGCGACGGGACCATGAGCGTGACGCCGACCGGCGCCTCGAGCATCAACGTCGTCAACAGGGTGCGGCTCCATGACGAGTATCTCGACTACCTGGCAGAGAGCCCCTGGTCGTGGAAGACCTCGACCGGGTCCCTGGCTGCGCTCCAGGCCCAGGCCGCCGCGGCTCGCGGATACGCGCTGAGCAAGTTCAACGCGGGCATCCGCTCCGCCTGCAACTGCCACGTCTACGACACCACGGACGACCAGGTGTACAGCGGATATCCGAAGGACTCGGCGGGGGTTGTCTGCAAACCGGGTGACACGCGGACCAACCAGGTCTGCTACTACTGGCCGAACTGGAAGTCGGCGGTCCGGGCGACGGGCAGCGCTACCACTGGCTACGTTGCGCGGTACGGCGGGAAGCTCATCGAGGCCTCCTACTCCTCGTCCTCCGGTGGCCGCACCGAGAACAACGAGGACGTGTGGTTCGAGCTCGGCCAGCCGACCCCCGCCGCCCTGCCGTACCTCCGCGGGGTAGCGGACCCGTGGAGCCTGGGCACGAGCAACCCCAACCGCGCGTGGCGACAGGTCACCGGTGGCGGGTCGATGGCCTCGGTGTTCGGGCTGGCCGACGTGGTCCGCCTCGACCTGCGTGACCGCACCGCCAACGGCGGCGTCCACACCGCCACGGCGACGTCGTCGTCGGATGTCAAGCGCACCGTGACCGGCGACGACCTGCGCGGGATCGCGGCGTCGCCCGGCGGTGCCCTGAAGTCGACGATGATCCGCCACCTCACCGGGCGGCTGTCCGGTCCGGACCGCTATGCGTCGGCGACGGCCGTGGCCCGGCGGGTGCCGGCCACCGCGACCTCCGTCGTCATCGCCGGGGGAGACGCGACCCTGTCCGACGCGTCGGTGGCCGGGCCGCTGGCGTCCACGCTGGCCGGGCCGCTCCTGCTCACGCAGCGTGACCGGCTCCCGGCCGCGACCGTCGCCGAGCTCGACCGCCGCGGCTCGACGGTCAAGACCGCCTACGTGGTCGGCGGCGCCGGGGTCGTCAGCGACGCCGTGGCCGCCCAGCTGCGCAGCCGCGGCATCACCGTCACGCGGCTCGGTGGCCGCGACCGCTACACGACGTCAGCCCTGGTCGCCAAGGCCATCAAGGCCAGGAGGGCCACACCCACGGTGGTCGTCGCGGGCGGCGACGGGCTGGTCGACGCGCTGGCCGCCTCGGGGCCTGCCTCGGCGCTCAAGGAGCCCATCGTGCTCACCCAGGCCACCCGGCTCACGCCGGTCACGGCCGAGGCGCTCAAGGCGATCGGAGCGACCAGGTCGCGGATCGTCGGCGGCACCGCGGTCGTCGGCAACGCCGTCCAGGCCCAGCTCACGAGTGCCGGGGTCACGCCGATCCGGCTGGCCGGCGCCAACCGCTACGAGTCCTCGGCCGCCGTGGCCACGTTCTACCGCTCGTACCTGCCCGCCGCCTCCGAGGTCGTGCTGACGTCGGGCTCCGACACGGCGCTGGTCGACTCGCTGGTGGCCGGCACCCTGCAACGGCTCATGGTGCTCACCGAGCGCTCGGTCCTGTCCGAGCCGGCGGCGCGGACGCTCCAGATGACGGCGGCCCTCGAGACCGTCACGGCGGTCGGTGGCACGGGTGCCCTGACCGGTGGGGTGCTGACGGCAGCGGCCAACAGCTGACGCCCCACCCCCGACGTCGTGCCGCTGAAGAGCAACGGAGGCCGGATCCGGCCCCGTTACGCGCCTCAGCGGCACGAAAGTCGGGACGCAGTCAGGCCAGCTCGGTCGTGAAGTCGGGCTCGGTCCTGTCGCGGACCTCGTCCTCGGTGACACCCTCGGCGAGCTCGCGCAGCACCAGCCCCGACTCCGTGACGTCGAAGACGCACAGGTCAGTGATGATCCGCTGGACGACGCCGCGGCCGGTGTACGGCAGCGAGCACTCGTCGACGATCTTGTAGGAGCCGTCCTTGGCGTTGTGCTCCATCAGCACGATGACCTTCTTGGCGCCGTGGACCAGGTCCATCGCACCGCCCATGCCCTTGACCATCTTGCCGGGGATCATCCAGTTCGCGATGTCGCCCTTGGCCGAGACCTGCATGGCACCGAGGATGGCCGCGTCGACCTTGCCGCCGCGGATCATGCCGAAGCTCGTGGCGGAGTCGAAGAAGGACGCCCCCCGGCGCAGCGTCACGGTCTCCTTGCCGGCGTTGATGAGGTCGGGGTCCTCCTCGCCGTCGATCGGGTACGCGCCGACGCCGAGGATGCCGTTCTCGGACTGCAGCACGATCTCGACGTCGTCGGGGACGTAGTTGGGGACCAGCGTCGGCAGCCCGATGCCGAGGTTGACGTAGGAGCCGTCGGACAGCTCGGCTGCGGCGCGGGCCGCCATCTGCTCGCGGGTCAGTGCCATGTCAGGCCTCCTGCGGGGTCGTCGTGGCCGTGGTGCTGGTCGCCGGGCGGACGGTGCGGCGTTCGATCCGCTTGTCCGTGGCCTGGTCCGGCGTCAGGGGCAGGACCCGGTGCACGTAGATGCCGGGCAGGTGGATGGTGTCGGGGTCGAGCTCGCCGGGCTCGACGAGCTCCTCGACCTCGGCGACCGTGACCCGGCCCGCCATCGCGGCGAGCGGGTTGAAGTTGCGGGCGCTCTGGTTGAACACGAGGTTGCCGTGCCGGTCGCCCCGGGCGGCACGCACCAGCCCGAAGTCGGCGACGATCGCTCGCTCGAGGACGAACTCCTTGTCGTGGCCGTCGACCTCGAAGACCTTGACCTCCTTGGCGGGGGAGGCCTTCGCGACGGTGCCGTCCGCGGCATACAGCCAGGGCAGGCCGCCCTCGGCGACCTGGGTGCCCGCGCCGGTCACGGTGTAGAAGGCGGGGATCCCGCTGCCACCGGCGCGCAGCCGCTCGGCGAGCGTGCCCTGCGGCGTCAGCTCGACCTCGAGCTCGCCGGAGAGGTACTGGCGCTCGAACTCCTTGTTCTCGCCGACGTACGACGAGACCATCCGGCGGATCCGCTTGTCCTTGAGCAGGATGCCGAGCCCCCAGTCGTCGACGCCGCAGTTGTTGCTGATCGCCTCGAGGTTGCTCACCCCCGCATCGTGGATCGCCGCGATGAGCACGCTCGGGATGCCGCAGAGCCCGAACCCGCCCACCGAGAGGGAGGAGCCATCGACGATCCCGTCGATGGCCTCGGCCACGGTGGAGACGACTTTGTCCATGGTCTGGACCCTATCCCCGAGCCCGCGGCACCCACGCGTGCCCCCATCCCACAGATGCCGGTATGCCGCGTGCTCACCCCACATGACGGGGGCGTGGGGGCGAGGGGCTGGCCAGCGTGGTCACCTCCTGGGCTGCGCCGAGGCGCTGGCCCTCGGGCCTACCATCCGCCCTCCGCTTCGCTCCGGGCTCCCGCCAGACCCGCCACGGCCCTCCGGGCCAGCCTCTCGACGCAGCCCTCTCGGTGGGGCTCGGCCCCGCGCCCCCACCGTTCGGCTGAGGCGGGGGCGAATTCCGTGGTTGTAGTTCACCGGAACCACTTGTGACGGGATGGCACTGGTGGGACAAATGTCTGGCCTGATCCGGATGTGACCTCTGGGGCGGGTGTCCGAGTCCTCCCATCGCGCCCCCACCGGGGCGCCGCCCGCCCGTCCAGGAGCTGTCTGTGTCCCGTTTCGCCCGCGCCCTCGGGGTCATCACGATCCCCGCGCTCACCGTGCCCCTCGCGGCCGCCGGCGCGGACGCAGCCACGGTGCCGAAGCCGCCGACCAAGAGCCTGCCGAGCGCGCTCGACGTGGCGCCGCCGTACCAGGCGCAGCGACTGTGCGACCCCACGGCCAAGCCCGGGGTGCTCTCCTTCGCGAACCTCATGGTGGGTCACTACAAGACCGGCGTGGCTGCTGCCGGCATCAGCCGGAACTGCAACAGCGGCGTCACCGAGCACTCCGAGGGCCGCGCCTGGGACTGGATGCTCAGCGTCAACAACAAGGACCAGAAGGCCATCGCCGACTCCGTCACCGCCTGGCTCTCCGCACCGGACGCCCAGGGCCGGCCCGGGGCCATGGCCCGCCGGTTCGGGATCATGTACATCATCTGGAACAAGAAGATGTGGCGTGCCTACGACCCCGCCCGCGGGTGGGCTGCCTACTACGGGTCGTCGCCGCACACCGACCACATCCACTTCTCGTTCACGTGGGACGGCGCCTACGGCCGGACCTCGTGGTGGACGGGCAAAGCCCTCACGACGATCAGCACCGGCCCGGCCACCACGCCGAAGCCGACGACCCCGCCGACGACGCCCTCGGCCGTCTACTCGGTCCTCATGCAGGGTGCGACCGGCGCCGACGTCAAGCTCGCCCAGAAGGTCATCGGCGTGACGCAGGACGGGGTGTTCGGTCCGCAGACCGCCGCCGCGCTGCGCGCCTGGCAGGGCGCCCACGGGGTCAAGGTCACCGGCGTGCTCGACGCCGCGACCTGGGCCGCCATGGTGGCCCTCAAGCTGATCCCGGCCCGTCCGGCCTCGACCACGCCCACGGCGCCCAAGCCGACCCCCACGCCTGCGCCCAAGCCCACCACGGGCACCGGCACCGGCACCGGGACGGGGTCCGGCACCTCGACGCCCTCGACCCCCTCGACTCCCACGGCCACCGCGCCGAGGCTCTCCCGCACCGTCGCGTCGACCGACAGCAGCACCGCATACACGTCCCTCATGGGGACCACGCTCAAGTCGGGGTCGCGCGGTGAACCCGTCAAGACCCTCCAGCGCGCCCTGGGTGGCCTGACCGTCGACGGGGCCTTCGGCGCCAGGACGCAGGCCGCGGTGGTCGCCTTCCAGAAGGCCCACCAGCTCAAGGCGACCGGTGTCGTGGAGCGCGCGACGTGGACGGCGCTGGAGCGCCGGGACTATCCCATGAAGTCGTTCTACGGCACGGTGGTGCGTCTCGGCTCCAGCGGTGCTGCTGTCACTGCACTGCAGAAGGCGTTGCGGCTGAAGGCGACCGGTGCCTACGACCTCACGACCGTGGCGGCGGTCAAGGCCTTCCAGAAGCGGGTCAAGCTGGCCTCCACCGGGTCCGTGGCCACCCTGACGTGGAAGGCCGTCGACGCCGACCTGCGGTCTCGCTAGGGCTGGATCGCCAGGGTCACGCCCTCCGCGGCGAGCCGCGCGTCGTCTCCGCCCTCGGGCACGGGGCCGCGTGACAGCACCAGCGACCCGTCGAGCGACCAGGCCGCGAGTGCGTGGCGCAGCAGCGTCGCCAGGTCGTCCTCACGCGTGTGCACGCGGACGCCTGCCGGCCAGTCCACACGCGGCACCACCTCGTCGTAGGTCAGGTCCCCACCGTCACCGGCCAGGGCGAGGTCGCCCGGCTCAGGCTCCTCCCAGGGGGTGAACTGGTCGGCAAACGTCGCCAGCTCGCGGGCCTCGTCCATCACGTCGTCGGGCACGGGCTGGGCAGCGGACCGCGCGAGGGCCGCCAAGGTGACCAGCGCCGTCGGGACGGTGCTCGCGTCGGCGAGGGCGGGGTCGTCGGTCACGAGGTACTCGGCAACCTCGTCGTCGCCCACGACGACCGTGCCGCCCACGGACCAGACGGCCAGCGCCCAGTAGCAGGACCGCCAGTGCGGGGGGAGGGCCAGCCGGACGGTGGTGCCCGGCTCGACGTCCCAATCCTCCTGCAACGCGTTGGCAGCCTTGTTGACCCAGTTGGCCAGGACCTTGGCGCTCAGCTCGATGCGTTCCCCGTGGGTCGCGCCGGGGGTGTCGTCGTAGCAGGTGATCCGGGGTCTGGCCGGGTCGGAACGAAGCAGGGCGGCGAGCACCGCGGACGGGGTGGGCATGGGGCCACCCTAGGGGCGCTAGGTTTGCCGACTGTGAGCAGCCGCGAGCCCCGCAGCTACCCGTATGCCGCCGACCCCACGGACCTGCCGCTCCTGCGGGGCGAGGCGTGGGGCGGCCTGCTGCTCACCCGCTTCGTGCTGCTGGTCGGGCTGCTGCTGGTGCTCGGCTCGTTCGCCGCGGCGGTCCTGTCGCTGGCGGGGTGGTGGCACCCGGTCGTGGCGGGCGGCGTGCTGCTGGTGCTGACCGGCGTCGCGGTGCGGTTGTCCGGCGCAGTCGGGTCGCGGGCGCTGCCCGTCTGGTCGTCGGTGCTGCTCGTCGCCCTGTCCCTCGGTGCCACGGTGTGGGCCGGCCTCACCCACTCCGAGCAGGTTCTGCCCCGCCGTGACTCGGGCAGCTACGTCCAGTCGGCGATCGAGCTGTCCCGTGGGCACGCGCGGCCCGTCGAGATCGCCCCCGGCACCGTCGGGGGCTCCGAGGTGCTGGCCATCCCCGGGGTCACCCTGGCCAGCCCTGCCTTCTACGCCACCGGGTCGCCCGAGCACCCCACCATCCAGCCGCAGTTCCCCGTCGGCCCGTCGGCGTGGTACTCCGTCGCGTGGTGGCTCGGGGGCGCGACGGCAACGGCCTGGGCACCCGCCGTGCTGTTCGGCGTCTTCGTGCTCGGCACCGGCCTGCTCACCTCGCTGCTCGCCGGCCCGCGCTGGGGTCCCCTCGGGGCGCTGGCGACGGCCCTGGTCTTCCCGCTGGTGCACGTCTTCCGCTCGACCTACTCCGAGCCGGTCGCCCTGCCGGTGCTCACCGCAGGCCTCGTGGCCCTGACCATGGCCGCCCGGCACGCCCGCGTCGTCGACGTGTCCCCCGCGCGGACCGCCGCGGCGGTCACGGGCTTGCTCGTCGGGGGTGGCGTCCTGATCAGGGTCGACGCGCTGCGCGAGGCCATCCTCCTGGTGCCGGTCATCGTCCTCGCCGTGGTGCAGCGGCAGGTGCACGCCCGGTTCCTCGCGGTGTCGCTCGCGGCGTCGACCGCGGTGGCCTTCGGGCTCACCTGGTGGACCTCCAGCGAGTACCTCGGCTCGATCGCGGGGTCTCTGCTGCCCCTCGCCGCCGGTGGAGTCGCGATGGGCCTGCTCGGCGCGGTGGTGCTGTTCGCCGCCCGTCGCCGCGGCGGGCTCGGGCCGCTCGCCAAGGCCTGGCTGCCGCGGGGCCTGGCGGCGGTCGTCGTCGTGGCGGGGGCGTTCCTCGCCAGCCGGCCGCTGTGGCAGACGGTTCGCCAGTCCGCGGCCGACCCGGGCTCCCGAGTCGTGGCCGGCCTGCAGGCGCGCCAGGGCCTCCCGGTCGACGGCGGTCGCACCTACGCCGAGCAGTCCGTCGCCTGGCTGTCGTGGTGGGTCGGGCCGGCGGCTCTCGTCGTCGCCCTGGCAGCCGCGGCAGTCCTGGCCCACCGGGCGGGATCTGCGTGGGTCGAGGGGAGCGAGCTTCCGGCCTGGTCCGGTCCCGCCGTCGTCGCCGTCGGGTCCACCCTGCTCACCCTCTACCGGCCGGGCATCACCCCGGACCACCCGTGGGCGGACCGTCGGCTGGTCGTGGCGCTGCCGACGGTCGTGGTCCTCGTGGTGGCCAGTGCCGCCGTCCTGTCGCGGTGGTCGACCCGTCGACTGCCGTATGCCGTGAACGTCGCCGGCTCGCTGCTCGCCACGGGGGCCCTGCTGGTGCCCACCGTGATGGCGACCTGGCCGCACGCGACGGAGCGGGTCGAGGCCGGCGAGCTCCGGGCGGTCGACGCGGTCTGCGGTCAGCTGCGACCCGGTGACGTGGCCCTCATGGTGGACGGCCGGGCGGCGAACGAGTGGCCGCAGGTCCTGCGAGGCTACTGCGGCGTGCCGGCCCTCTCCACGACGAACGCCCTGCGCCAGGACCCAGCGCGGCTGCGGACGACCGTCGACCAGGTGAGCCGCGCCCTCCAGGCCCGCGGGGGCCGGCTCGTGCTGGTCGCTGCGGACACCACCGACTCCCTGACCCGGCTGGGCGCCACCACCGCCGTGGTCGGTGTCGACCGGCGGGTCCGCGAGGACGCGAGGCTGCTCGAACGGCGTCCGGACCACCTGGTCGAGCTGCCGATCCAGGTGTGGCTGGCCCCGGTCGGCTGACTGGGTTCCACCGTCCCAGCCGAGGGGTCTCGGCGGGCTGACCCATCGCGGTCGTTCCACGCGTGTCAGGACCCCTGCACCGAGTCGTGGAGCACCCAGGTCGTCGTCGTGCCGTCGGGACCGCGCAGTCGGCCGGTGGCCAGGGCCGCCCGGATGCGCTCCCTCACCACGTCCTCCTCGGCGGGGCCGGCGTCGAACCGCACCGTGACGACCCAGGAACCATCGGCGTCAGGGTCCGGACGACTGGCAGTGTGGTGGGGCCAGCGACAGGGCGGGTCGTGCTCCCAGTGGCCGCAGAGCGAGACGGTCACCGCGCCACCGAGGGCGGCGGGCTCACCGCGCAGGGCGCCCACCCGGCATACCTGCTCGAGGGGGAGGGCCATCGGGCAAGACTAGAGCCGGGCACGCGAGGCGTGCCCGGCTCCGGTCGGGGCGTCAGCGCTGGCCGGCGCTGCGGAAGTCGCTCCGCCCCGTCGTCGGCTCGGGGTTGCGCTCCCGGGTCGAGACGGTCGGACCGGGGTTCGTCGCCCTGTCGGAGATGCCCTGACGCAGCGCCGCGAAGTCCGGGTTCTCCACCAGCGGGGTGGTCGGGCCGTAGAGCGCGGTCTGGGTCCCAGCCAGCTGGGCGAGGTCGGCCCGCACTGCGTCGGAGACGACCGCCGTGCCACCGAAGGTCAGGACCTGATCGGTCGCGGGGCGGTAGAGGCCCGCCTGGCTGCCCACCGCGCTGGGGGTCTGCGCGGCCTTGACGAGCATGAGCGGCTGCCACATGGCGGCCATCAGGGCGCCACCGGTCAGCGCGTCCGGGAACGTCGTGCCGGAGGCGTAGCCCGCGGTGGCCGCCCCCGGGAAGTAGGTCTTCGCCAGCAGCGCGCTGGTGGCGAAGCGGTCCGCTCCGGCCACTCGGTCACCCACCCGGCTGCCGAAGGCGCCGACGGCGGCGGCGGCGTTCCCGCCCACGGCGTTGACCCGGGTGATGGCGGAGCGGCCGTTGACGTACGCCTTGACGGCGTCAGGGACGCTGCGACCGTTGCTGAGCAGTGTGGGGGCGAAGAACACCGAGGCGGCAGGACCAGCAGCCAGCGCGTCCGGGAAGGTCATCCCGTCGGCGAGGAAGGCGGTCGTGCGGGGCAGGCCCGAGTCCTGGAAGCCCAGGTCGAGCTCGCGGGCCACCGCCACACTGGTCGCGAACCGGTTGGTGCCGGCCAGGCGGACGACCTCGAAACCGTTGCTGCCCAAGGCGGACTGCACGGCCTTCGAGACGACACCCGTGCCGCCGACGATGTAGACGAACCGGTTGGAGGGGTCCGGCATGAGGCGCTTGAGCTCGGCGAGCACGCGGGAGTCGAGCTTGGTCGGGGGGTTGATCAAGAGGGGCATGCCCGCCGCACCGGCGAGCGGCCCCGCCACCAGCGCGTCGGGGAAGGACGCGGAGCTGGCGAGGATGGCGCCCTCCGAACCCAGCTCCCAGCCGAACTTGCTGACCTGGATCCCCGTGGAGATGCGGTCCGAGCCGCCGAGCCGACGGTTGTCCGCGGCAGGGGTCTTGGCCCGCCAGGAGACACCGTAGAAGTGATACGGCTTGTCGCCGTCCGGCGACGTCGTCACCACCGTGTCGTTGCCGCTGACGAAGGTGCCGGCGGCCCGGTCGAGGACGTGCAGCGTCGTGGAGGCGCAGTCGACCGACGACGCGAGGTAGGCGAGGGACGCGCCACTCGGGGAGAACCCGGGGCGCTGTCCGGGGCAGTCGCCCCCGAGGGATGCGACGGCGACCGGGCCGGCGCCCTCGTCCACGAAGACGGCGGGACCCTTGTCCGTGGTGCCGACGAAGGCCAGGGTGCCGTCCGGCCCGACGACCGGGTCGTGGGCGTCCAGCTCGCCGTAGCCCAGCGAGGTGCCGGCGGACGGCGCCGGCATGAGCGCCTTGTTGGCGATCCTCGGCAGCCAGGTTTCGACCACCGAGAGGTCACGGCTGCCGGGGGAACCGACCGTGACCACGAGCGCGTCGCCGAACGGCGTCGGGGCGCCTGCGCCCTGGTCCGTGCTCACCACGGTCGTGAGGGGCTCGCCCACGTTGGCCCCGACCCACTGGGCGTTCTGCGAGAACTGTCCGGAAGACCTCTTCAGGGAGCCGATGCGTGTTTCGCCGTACGGCGACCACAGCGGCTCGTTGGACACCTGGACGGTGTACAGCGACTCGTACGGGCTGGGCGTCGTCGTCATCGAGAAGCCCGTGGCGCGGGTCGCGAGCACGTCGCCACCGGGGGACCACTGGGCGTGCGCGGCGCTGGCGCGGGTGGCGTAGGGGACGGGGGTGCCCGTGCGGGTGAACGACACGGCCTCGCTGTAGAAGGCATCGGTGTTCGAGATCGACGCGACGGTGATCTCGCCGTCGACCGCCGGGTCGGGCAGGTAGGGCAGGGCCCAGTCGGCGGGGCTCCAGGCGGGCTCGACGGCCTGGGCAGAGCCGGCGGCAGCGAGGCCGAGGGCCGTCGTCAGGGCGGCTGCGGTCAGGGCGCAGAGGGCGCGACGTGGGTGTGCGGACAGCGCTGGGCGCATGGTCGTGTCTCCCCCGAGGTGGTCTGGCGTGGCGAGCGCAGGCTAGTTCACCGGGGTCGAGGTCGCCACGGTTTGACGCGTTTCTGCCGGAGTTCCCGCCTGCTCGGCCGCGTCGGCGCGGCCAGGCACCGCCGCGTCGGCGCGGCCAGGCACCGCCGCCGTGGGGGGAGT